>DATHGL010000390.1:0-3845 GCA_035317625.1 Gemmatimonadales bacterium
GGCCGGTGAACCAAGTGACGCAGGAGGGACTGCCGGTCCTCTTCATCAAGAACCTGCCGCCCGCGTCCAGTGTGTCGCTGCGTGTAACGCGCCCGGAGCTCTACTTCGGCGAGCTCACCGATTCGTGGGTGTTCGCCCGGACCCACCAGCGGGAGTTCGACTACCCCTCGGGTGACGAGAACATCTTCACCTCCTACGAGGGGATAGGGGGCGTGCGGGTCGGCTCGTTCCTGCGTCGCCTGGTGCTCGCGACCTACTTCCGCTCCCTGAAGGTGCTGCTGTCGAGCGACATCACGAGCGACAGCCGCGCGATGTACTTCCGCAATATCCGGCTGCGGGCGCGCATGGCGCTGCCGTTCTTGTTCTTCGACGCCGACCCCTACCTCGTCGTCACCGATTCGGGCCGGCTCCGCTGGATCCTCGACGGCTACACCGCGACGAGCCGCTACCCCTACGCGCAGCCGCTCTCCGACGGCACCAACTATATGCGCAACAGCGCGAAGGTCGTGATCGACGCCTTCGACGGCACGGTCACGGCCTACCTGGCCGACCCGCGCGACCCGCTGGTGCTCACCCTGGCGAAGGTGTTCCCCGGGATCTTCCAGCCGCTCGACGCGATGTCTGCGGACCTGCGGGCGCATTTGCGCTACCCCGAGGACCTGTTCCGGGTGCAGACCGACATGTACGCCACCTACCACATGGCCGAGCCGGACATCTTCTACCACCGGGAGGACCAGTGGCAGAAGCCCGTGTTGTCACGGCCGGGTGAGCGGCCGGATCCTTTCCTGCGCCACATCGTGATGCGGCTGCCTGAGGAGCGGCAGGCGGAGTTCATCCTCATGGTGCCGTTCACGCCGCGCGGCAAGGACAACCTGGCCTCGTGGATGGTGGCGCGAAACGACGGGGAGCACTACGGCCGGCTGGTGCTGTATCGCTTCCCCAAGCAGAGCCTGGTCTACGGCCCGACCCAGATCGTCAACCGGATCAACCAGGATACCGACATCTCTCGCCAGATCTCATTGTGGGACCAGCGCGGGTCCGAGGTGATCCGCGGCAACCTGCTGGTCATCCCGATCGAGGAGTCGCTCATCTACGTACAGCCGCTCTACCTGCGGGCCCAGGGCGGGCGCATCCCTGAGATGAAGCGCGTCGTCGTGGCCCACCAGAACCGGGTGGTCATGGAGGAGACGCTCGAGGCGGGGTTGGCGCGGCTGTTCGGCGGCGCGGTCGAGCCCGCCGCGGCTGCCGCCGCGCCGCCCGGCGCCGCCCGTCCCGGCCACGGGCCCGCCGCGGATCTCGCCCGCCAGGCAGCCGAGTTGTACCAGCGCGCCATCGCGGCGCAGCGCAGCGGTGACTGGGCCCGCTACGGCGAAGCGCTGTCCCAGCTGGGCGATGTGCTGCGCCAGCTGCAGGCCGTCTTCGGAGGCCGTCAGCCCTAGCTGTCCCCAGGGCTGCTTCCTCCTGGAGCCTCCCTCGACCTTTCCTGAGACTCGAGCTCGTTCAGCGCCGTCCCTACGGCGGCCGCGCGGACCCGTTCGGCGCTGCGGTACACATCTTCGATGCTGCTGCCCCGCACCACCCGGTATTCGCGCGCGCCAACCCCGATGCGCCGGACGTACTCGCGCACGTCCCAGTGCTCCTTCCCCCGACACCGGGGGTAACGCTCCGCCGTGTGGGACAGCTCCTCGTCCGTAAGCACCGCGCCCTGGAGTCCCAGGAGGACGCGCAGTAGACTCTGAAAGTCATTCGGCTCGATGATCATGTCCCTTTTCCTTATTCCGGTCTACGAGCTGCGAAAATGCAGCGGGTCCTGGAGGTTCTGCAACTCCCGATAGTAATAGAGGGGCGTCGGCCGCTTGTGCTTGAACCTCAGCTGCTTGAGAAACTCGACTTCCTCCGCGGTCGCGGTGCCGCTGAGGGAAGGATCCTGAAGGAATTCCTGCAGCCCCGGCTCTTCGCCGCCGGGCTGTTCGGCTTCCCGCTCGACAAACGCGAATCGCTTCGCCTGCCCTGGGACGACGCTGTGGTTCAAGACGATCTCCAGACCGAACGTCGCGAGGTCGATGTCCCAGGATTCAATCAGCGGATCCAAGAACGCGACGCAGTTCTCAGCGGACACGTGGAAGATGTCCGTATCGAGGAACTCGAGCACGACGACCCGCATCTCCTCATAGCTGCGGCGACTGAGCCGAGCCACCATACGGAGCCAGTAGTCATTCTCGAGTTCGTCTTTCGCCACGCGCTTGACCACGTCCAGCAGCGTCTGGGTGACGAGGCGTTCGAGCTCGCCGAAGGGATGCTTTTCAAAGATCGCGCGGACGTGCTTTTGCCTCTCGGGATTACACTTGCGCAGGATCAGCTCGCGGACCTCGTGAAACAAGGGCGCGGGCTCGTCCCCCAATTCTCGCTTCAATTCTTCCTTGCGCTGGAGATCCGCCAGCTTGGCCAGTTCCCCGCTCGGAAGCTTCAAGAACTTGTCCATGCGGTCATAGATGTCGGTGCGGCTCGGCGCGGGGGGCGCCTTTTTCCGAGTCAGTAATTGGGATATGTAGGAGTCGGTCACGCGGGCGGCGCGGGCGAGATCCTGCTGCTCCAACCCCAACTCCTCCAGCCGCCGCCGGATCACAAATGGGACGTCCACCGGATTCCTCCTCGGGCCGACTCGACTCGTTAACTGTATAATGTTAATTGCTTGGCCAGACTCGGCAAGTTTACTTGTGCACTTGACACGTTAAGTACATCACGATATGCTCACAAAGCCGCAACTGTTATTAGTTAACTGAGATCCGCTATTGAGTCACTTGTGTAGTTCTCTTGCAGGTGGAGGTGAAGCATCATGGCCACTGCCACGAAGACCAGACTGAAGATCTTCCCGCTCGCCGATCGCGTGGCGATCCGGCCGCTGGAAGAGACCGAGGAGATGAAGGGTGGCCTCTATATCCCGGACACGGCCAAGGAGAAGCCAATCCAGGGTGAGGTCATCGCGGTCGGGCCCGGCCGGATGGAAAAGGGCCAGCGGGTCCCGATGGAGCTGAAGCTCGGCGACCGGGTCGTGTATGGGAAGTACACCGGCTCGCAGGTCGAGCTGGACGAGGAAGAGATCATCCTGATCAAGGAATCCGACGTCATCGCCAAGCTCAGCTGAGCGGGGGAGGAATAGATGGCTGCCAAGTACCTCGAATTCAATACAGAGGCCCGCTCGCGCCTCAAGCGGGGCGTGGACCAGTTAGCCGAGGCGGTGAAGGTCACCCTCGGTCCGAAGGGTCGGAACGTCGTCATCGACAAGAAGTTCGGGAACCCGACGATCACCAAGGACGGGGTCACCGTCGCGAAGGAGATCGAGCTCGAGGATCCGATCGAGAACATGGGCGCCCAGATGGTGAAGGAGGTGGCGACCAAGACTTCCGATATCGCCGGGGACGGCACGACCACCGCGACGGTGCTGGCGCAGGCGATCTTCCGCGAGGGGTTGAAGTCGGTCACCGCGGGCGCCAACCCGATGTCGCTGAAGCGGGGCATCGACAAGGCGGTCGAGTTGGTCGTGGAGGAGCTGAAGCGGATCTCCGCGCCCAGCAAGGGCCGGAAGGAGATCGCGCAGGTCGGGACGATCTCGGCGAACAACGATCCGGAGATCGGCAGGATCATCGCGGACGCGATGGAGAAGGTGGGCAAGGACGGCGTGATCACGGTGGAGGAGGCGAAGGGCCTCGAGACCACGCTCGAGACGGTGGACGGGATGCAGTTCGACCGCGGCTACCTCTCGCCTTACTTCGTCACCGATCCGGAGGAGATGGAGGCCGTGCTCGAGGACGCGTACATCCTGGTGCACGACAAGAAGATCTCCT
>DATHGL010000391.1:0-3887 GCA_035317625.1 Gemmatimonadales bacterium
AGTCGGATGTCGGGGGTTTGACCCGCCGTCGAGCCTTCGCGGTTACCACCACGACCAGACCTCCACGCGGAGCGAGCGAGCAAGCCTGCGCGCGACCAAGGCGACGATGCGTCGCTGGCCACCGAGGATCTTGGCGTACCCCGTCATGCCGGCCTTGAGGAGGAGGGCGCGATTGTCGATGCGTGTGGTGATGGTGAATGTCTTGCCGGAGACGGCGCTGCCGACCGCAGGGGTGCTCCCTGGGGCCGTCTGTGCAGCGACGATGGGAGTACCATCGGCCGCCGTGGCGATGGCCGTCACGGTGCCATGAAATGTGGCGTTGGGATAGGCTCGCACCCGGAGCGCGACCGGCTGGCCGACTCGGACATCGCCGATCTCTTTTTCCGAGACGACGATGCGTGCCATCACCGTGCTGAAGTCGTACACCTTCGCGATCAGGGCTCCCCGTCCGACGAGCTGACCGTTCATTTCCTTGAGCTGCGGGGCCGGCGTCGCGACGATCCCTGAGACCGGGCTCACGACGGTGAGCTCGCGGACTTCGCCGTCGAGAAACCGCCGCTGCTTCTCGAGCGATTCCAGGCGCGCTCTCGACGCCTCGAGATCCTCGGGGCGGCTGCGGCGCACGAGCAGGTCCAGTCGCCCGCGGGCGTCTGCGACATCGTTTTCGGCCGTGGTGGCGAGCTGCTGGGCGGCTTCGTATTCCTGGCTCGTCACTGCCTCTTTTTCATACAGGCTCCGGAGTCTCGTCACGTTGCTCTGCGCGTACCCGAGCCCATCCTCGGCTCGGGACACGGCGGCTTTGAGCACGGCGATTTCCTCCGCCGTGGGACCGGCTTCGAGCTTCCTGAGATTGGCCCGGCTTTCCTGAATCGCCGATTCGGTCTTCCCGAGCTCCGCGACCAGCGCATGGTTCGACAGCCGGGCGATCACGTCTCCCGCCTGCACTTGCTGCCCTTCCTCGACGCCGATCTCCTGAACCCGCCCCTCGACTTCGGCGCGAACGTCGGCGTTCTTCTGGGGGAGTACGACGAACGGGCCACCGATGCGCAGCTCCAGGCGGCCGAGAAGCACGAGCGCCAACGCACCTAAGGCCACCGCCAGCCGCGCGATCCGACGCCGCTCCGCGCCGCCTCGCTTTTCTTTTCGTTTCGGCTCGGGAGCGGGCTGGGGCGACGTCGTGGGCAGCGGCGCGTCGAAATCGCCGTCGTCATCCCCCGGCTCGGCGGGATCGGCCGACTTGCCGAACAGTTTGCGGAACCGGCGGCGCGACTTCATTCCCACAAGCCCTGCGAACAGCGCCAACCCTCCCGGCTGATGGCGGTCGATGAAGAAGCCGCCGGTTTTCACGACGACCCAGGCGAACAGCCCCACGGAGCAGAAGGTCGCCACCAGGCCGTAGACGAGGTACACGCGGCGCTCGCGCGCGGAGATCTCAGCCCCCGTCGTGGGCACCAACCCGACCAACCGCTTGAGCAGGCCGCCGACGTATCGGAACGACCGCTTTCTCAAGTTCGGGATGTCCAGGTAGTCGCTCAAGAGGTAATAGCCGTCGAGCTTGATCAGGGGATTGAGATTCACGAGCGTCTTGACACCCGACACGGCCATCACCATGAGTGACACGGTGTGGACCCCGGTCTCCACGTCGGTCAGACGCCACGCCAACGCGGCGAGCGCCCAGATGAAGAGCTCGAACCACGGTCCCGCGAGGCCCACCCAGAGCCGCTGCCGCCGTTCCGGAAACAGCCAGGCATCGCTGACGTTCGTGTACAGCGCCGGCTGGAAATAGATCAGCAGGAAGCCCATCTCGCGCACCTGGCCGCCGAAGCGCTTGCACGTCAGGCCGTGTCCGAGCTCATGGGCCGAAGCGACCACGAAGAGGACCGCCAGGAACAACGGAATCGCGGAGAGCCGGTACAGGCGGGCAAGGTCCTGCGTGAGCTCGCTCCAGTTTGCGATCGTGGTGCCGAAGGCCAGGAGCATGAGCGCCGCCGAGAGCGCCACGAAGCGCGGCGTAAAGAAGAACCGTATCCGGTGAACCAGGCGGCTGAAGTGCTGGTCCGGGTCGACGAGTGGGACGCGCAGGTACAACAGACTGCCGCGAATCCGCCCGCCATGACCGGCTTCCGTCTTCCCTGGCTGGCTGCCGGTTTCGAGCAGACCGGCCTTTTCCAGTCGTCCGACGAATGCCGCGAGGTGTTCGGGGGCCATCGACGCGTCGAACCGTTCTTCGGTTCGTCGCCGTACCACGTCGAGGGATGTTTCACCGTCGAGCTGCTCGGCGATGAATTCCTCGGTCTCGCGGAAGCGAAAGAATTTCCCAGATACCGGATCCTTCACGATGCAGGAAGAGCCCTCGGCCGTCTGCTGTCGGCTGACGGTCAGGTCCTTCCGGAGTCTGGGCGCAGAAGCAAGCACGACGCTGGTGGACTCCTCTGGGAACTGCGGCTAGAAGAAGGCTGCGGGCATGCGCTCCCGCAGCCTTCCCCTAACCGCGACGTGGGACCAGGCGCTCAGGTCACCCCGAACGCCCGACCGTCCACGCTATGAGCTGCAACTCTCGCGGCTCTGGGACTTCGAGCTCTTGCTGCCCGACGCGCTGCTGCCGTCGTTGCTGCGTGCGGAGCTGCCGGTACAACCATCCGTACCGCCGCTCCCGCAGGCGCCCAGAGTGATACCGATCGAGGGCACGGCGATGCTCAGACACGGTGCAACGCGCTCCTCGAGCCGCTCCAGCTCGGGAATCAGATGTCTCATTTGTTTTCCTCCCAATACGAGTGTTGCGCGACTCTTGCGCGACCAACGAACAGGCAACCTCCGTGCCCGAAGCCCGCGCCCAGGCGTTGTGACGATCCAGCGCGACGTCGCCCGATCGCAACGGGACTTTGGTCACGTTGGAACGCACGTCGCGTGAATGGCGCGATGGCGACAGGCGCGTGGTCGTGGCCCTGGTGCAACGAGAAGGCGGCGGGGCGAGTCGGCGTCAAAGCCTCTTTCGGGTGCGTCTTCCATCGGCGCGCCGCACCACAACGGGTCTGCCGAGAGCCTGGTTGCAGCGCGCCGTACCAGGCGCATGTTTAGCTGCCACGGCTCCACTGGGAGGAGTAATGGCTCACAACGGGAAGCACGCCCTGATTACGGGAAGCTCGCGGGGCATCGGTCGCGGTATCGCACTCAAGCTGGCGGGACTTGGGGTGAAGGTCGCGATCAACTACCGCAAGAACGAAGCGGCCGCGAAGGACACCCTCGCCAAAGTGAAGCAGCGCGGCGCCGACGGCTTCGTCATCCAGGCCGACGTGTGCCGTCCCGACGACATCGCCCGGATGTTCGCGCGCGTGCAGAGCGAGTTCGGGAAGCTCGACATCTTCGTCAGCAACGCGCGACCCGACGGGGCCGAGTTCTACCAGGGGCCCATGAACATCACCCTGGAGCAATGGGACACGGCGATGAACTCTCAGGCGAGGGCGTTCCTCGTGGCGGTGCGCGCGGCGTGCCCCCTGATGGGTGAGGGCGGGAGAATCGTCGCGATCACGTACGCGCCCGGTGGGCGCACCGGCAGCTGGCAGCCGTGGGTGGGTATGGGTGCGGCGAAGAGCGCCATGGAGTCGCTGTGCCGCTACTTCGCCGTCGCGCTCGCAAAGCGGGGCATCACGGTGAACGCGATCAGCCCCGGGTGGATCGAGGACAGCGTCCTCAATTCGCTGCCCGACGTCGCACAAGACATGATCCGGAGCTGGCACCTGGGAGATAAGGGATGGACGCCGATGGGTCGCCTTGGCACGCCGGCGGACATCGGGAATGCCGTGTCGCTCCTGTGCTCGGCCGACGCCGGCTGGATCACGGGTCAGGTCATCGCGGTGGACGGCGGCTTGTCCCTCATGGATGCGGGG
>DATHGL010000392.1:0-2926 GCA_035317625.1 Gemmatimonadales bacterium
GCACCGAGAGAGCGAGGTATGTGAGACCGCCAGACGGCAAGAGCGCGGAGATGGCGGCCCCACGACCCGGCGTGTTCATGGGGCTGCCCGCGCTACTGGGCCCGCTGGTGGCGCGGATCGGCGTGAGCGCGACCATGCTCAAGGGCGCCGTGTGGTCGATCGGCGGCACTGCGGTCGGTGCCGCCGCGTCGTTTATCACGCAGATAGTCCTGGCGCGGTCGCTCGAGGCGACGCGCTATGGTGTCTACAGCTATCTGTTGGCGTGGGTCAACGTTGCCGTGCTGGTCGGCAAGCTCGAGTTCGACAACATCGCGGTGCGGTTCGTCGGCGCCTACGAGGGCCAGCGACAGGACGGGTTGCTCCACGGGTTCTTGCGGTACGGGTGGCGCATCGTTGCCGGTACCGCCACCGGAGTGGCGCTCGTCGCCGGCCTGACGGCATGGCTGCTGCGGCGTCACCTGCACGCCGGCATCGAAGGCGGCATCTGGACCGCCGCCCTGTTGGTGCCGCTCAGCGCGCTGCTGCTGTTCAGCAGCAGCGCGCTTCAGGGCCTTCGTCAGATTCCGCAGGCGCAACTGCCGCAGCTGGTACTGCGACCCGTCCTGTTCGGCGTAGCGATCGTACTCACCGGTTCGGGGCTCGGCCTGCACCTCGGCGCGGGGAGCGCCGTAGCCCTCAACGCGACGGCGACGGCGGGGGCCCTGGCCGTGAGTCTCGTCCTCCTCGGCCGCGCCGTCCCCGCGAGTGTTGTGGCGGCCGCACCGCGGCTCGATCCAGCCACGTGGAGACGCGCTGTTGGCGGCTTCCTCGTGATTTCGGCGGCGCAGCTCGTCCTGTCGGCGCAGGCGGATATCCTCGTCGTCGGGACGCTCCTCGGCTTGCGCCTTGCCGGCGTCTACAGCGTGGCCAGCCAACTGGCCACGCTGATCAGTCTGGGCGCCGCAGCCGTCATGTTCGTCGTACTCCCGGCCATCGCCGACCTTCACGCCCGCGGTCGGCGAGCCGAGCTGCAGCGGCTGGTAGTCCGGACCGTTCAGGCGTGCGCCGTCGTCAGTATTCCGGTGGCCGTACCCCTGCTTGCGGCTGGCCATGCCGTCCTGCGCGCGTACGGAGCCACCTTCGCCGACGCGTACCCCGTCCTGATCGTGCTGGGCGGGGTGCAACTGGTGGGCGCGACGTTCGGGGGCATCTCGGGATACCTCCTGACCATGACGGGACACGAATGGGAGGCGAGTCGCGTCATCGTCGGCACGGCCCTCCTGAACCTCGCCCTCACCTTCATGCTCACCCCAACGTTCGGCATCGTGGGGGCGGCGTTGGCGACGGCGGCGGCCGGGCTCACGAGGCAGGAATTGCTCAGGCGCCGCGTGCGACGCTACGTCGGCGTGTCTGTGCTCCCATACTTCCCCCCCACGGAAGGGCGGATGGCGGGGGGCGCGTGACGACATTCTTCATCACGCCCGTTGGGGAGCGGCCTTGGCGGGTGGACGTGCTCCGCGACGGATCCACCGAATGGGAGGCGTGTGAGCGGTCGCTGGCGACAGCCGGCGTCCGATTGCCCCTGCCCCATCGTGCCGGGTGGACCCTGGCACGACGGGGCGTGGAATCGCGGTTTTTGGCCCTCCGCGCACCGGATGGGGGGTATGCTGGAGGCTTCGGCGTGTACGCCGCAGCGAGCCGCGCGCTGCCGGGCTTTCGGTTGCTGCGGGTCGAGCGCCTTGGGGAGGCGGTGGCGCGCACCGAGTGGGGCGCCGCCGTCGCCGCGCTGGCCGAGGTAGCACGGCGGGGCCCTCGCGTGCTCCGCCTCAGCGTCGAGGTGTTCTCGCGAGACGGGGAGACGCGCGCTCGCTTCGGTGAGCTGCTCGCGGAAGCCGGCTTCGCGCGGGCGGCCACCCGGAACTGGGACACGACGCTGGCGATCGATCTGCGGCTGGACGAGAGCCAGCTCTTCGCCTCGTTCGCCCCATTAGCGCGGCGGGCGATCCGCTCGGCGGCGAAGCTTCCGGTGCAGGTTCGCGTGATCGACGATCCTCGCCTGGGAGATCGGCTGGAAGCGTTGTCGCGCGAGACGCTGGACCGCACCGGCGGACGCTACGAGGCGCTGTGGGATTGGGCGGGGGTCATGGCGCTGTCGCGGCGCGTCCCTGACGCCGCGCGGCTGGTCGGGCTGTTCCGCACCGACCGGGAGGGGCCGGACGCCCTGCTCGGGTTCGCGTGGGGATGGTGGAACGGGCAGAGCGCGAGCTATTTTGCCGGCGCCTCGTCACGGCCGAGCGACCTCGGTCGCGTGTTCATTGGGCACCCATTGATGTGGGATTTGGTCATGTGGGCGAAGCGCGCCGGAGCGACCTGGTTCGATCTCGGTGGCGTCACGACCGGCACGCTGGCCTCCGGGGACCCGCTTGGTGGGATTTCGGACTTCAAGCGGCTGTTCAGCAAGGAGACGGTGGCCGTTGCCGAGGATTGGGTGCTTAACCCTCACGCGTTGCCGGCCCGGCTGGCGGCGGCGGTGAGTGGTTGCGCCGCTTGGCTTTCGCGAGCGGCCACCAGGTCGGGCGCGCGCCGCCGCGACGCTGCCAGGCGGTCGCAGGCGCCCGGCGTTCAGGTGGGCGGATGAGAAGCCCCGTGACCCTGTCCCGCCACCTCCTGTTCCGGCTGGCCAGCGCGGACGCTCTCGCGCGGGCGCTCCGCCCGTTTGGGCGCGGCCTCGTGTCGATCCTCACGCTGCACCGGTTTTCGAACCCCGAGCACGGCGTGGTGGGGCACGACCCCGCAGCGCTGCGCGATCACCTGGCGTACCTCCATCGCCATCGGTACCGACTCCTCAGCCTCACCGATGTGCTCAGGCTCCTCGACGAGGGCGACCCCAACCCGGGGGCGCCCGCCGTCGCGTTCACGGTGGACGACGGCAAGTGATCGCGCAGCG
>DATHGL010000393.1:0-4740 GCA_035317625.1 Gemmatimonadales bacterium
CCAGGTGCCCGGTGAGCGATGCCTGCACCGCGATCTGGGCCGTTTCGCGATCCCGGATCTCGCCGATCAGCACCACGTTCGGGTCCTGCCGGAGAATCGAGCGCAGCGCCGAGGCGAACGTCAGTCCGGCCTTCTCCTGCACCTGCACCTGCACGATCCCCTGTATCCGGTACTCCACCGGGTCCTCGACCGTGACGATGTTCACGCCCTCGCTCTTGATCTGGTTAATGCAGGAGTAGAGCGTCGTCGTCTTGCCCGAGCCCGTCGGGCCGGTGACCAGAATGATGCCTTCGTGGTTCTCGAGCAGCCGCTTGATGCCATCCGTCTCGTTGGCATTGAACCCAAGCGACTCGAGCGACTTCACCGTGGCGCGCGAGTCGAGGATGCGGATCACCACCTTCTCGCCCTGCGCCGCCGGCAGCGTCGAGACGCGCAGGTCGATCGGCTGGCCGTTCACCGCCACGCGGGCGCGGCCGTCCTGCGGCCGCAGCCGGTCGGCGATGTCGAGCGAGGACATGATCTTGATGCGCGAGATCAGCGGCAGCCCGGCTTGGCGCGGGATCTTCATCACCTGACGCAGCACGCCGTCGATGCGATAGCGCACCGCCACCCCGCCCTCCTCCGGCTCGATGTGGATGTCGCTCGAGCGGGCGAGGATCCCTTCGGAGATGATCAGGTCCACGAGCCGCACCACCGGCCGCTGGCTCGCCTCCGCCTCGCCCACGAGCTCGTCGGGCTCGTCCCGGATTTGCACCAGCTCCGCCGAGCTCTCCATCCCCTCGAGCAGCCTGTCCACCGCCTTCTCGGGGCGGTACAGCTCATCGAGCTTCTCGGCGATCTTCGACGGCGCCAGCAGGAGCATGCGGATCTCGCGGGCGGTGGCGAAGGCGAGCGCCTTCTCGGCGTCCAGGTCGAACGGATTCGCGGTCGCCACCTCGAGGTACGAGTCGGTGGCGTGGAGCGGGACAATCTGGTAGCGGCGGGCCACCTGCTCGGGAACGCGCTCCTTCGCCGTCGGGTCGATCTGCGCGAGGTCCGCCAGCTTCAGGCGGAACCGCGTGGAGAGCGCCGTGAGGATTTGCTCGTCGGTCACGACCTTGTGCGCGACCAGCGTCTCCCACAGCGTCGCGGCAGGCGCGGCCTTCTCCCGCAGCTCCGTGAGGAGCTCCGGGGTGAGCACTCCTTCGAGGGAGCGCACCAGCCATTCATCCGGGAAATTCGCGTCGGGCATTCGGTTATCCCTAAGGTAGCCCGTCGACCCGCGCAGTCCAACCCGAAAAGGGGAGGAGGGTGGAGGTTATGGAGGGATAGTAGAGGGTGTGGAGGTCCACCTCCACCATCCTCCACCAACCTTCAGAACCTCCTCAACCTCCTTAGAGGATCCCCCAAAAGTCCCGCGTCACGTCGAAGGCGAGCCCCGCGTGGCGGGTGGCGGTGCCGAACCCCACGTCGCACCGGAACACACCCAGCCACTCGAACCCGAGACCAAGGGTGACGCGGGTCCCGGGCGTCGCCGTCCACGGCGTGCCCGACACCGGACGCCCGGCCCAGCCGAGCGCGACGTAGGGCGCGACGGTCAGCGTGCGCGGGGTGCGTGCATAGTGACCGACGCCGAGCGCGACGAACGGCACCGGCACGCGCCATTCGAGATGGAGCAGCGCCAGGCGCGCGCCGCCCCAGCGGCGGAAGTCTTCCCCGAGCAGGGTGCCGCGCCCGCCGAGCACGAACGCGCGGTGCGCCGGCAGCTGCGCGCTCGCGGCGCCGCCCTGCGCGCGGATGAGCAGCCGCGTGGCGCCGGCGGGAAACAGCACATGACCGGCGCCCCACAGTCGCAGATAGGTGGCGCCGCCGTCCGCCCGGCCGCCCTCGAGCGTCGTCTCGAAGTGGAGGTCGTGGCGCACCGCGAAGCCTTCGCTCCGGCGCTCGACCCCGAGCTGCACGAGGTCGACGCCGGGCCCCCCAAGCGCGGGGTTCGGCCGGAACCGGCCGTTGGCCGGGGTAGCGGCGACGGGAAGCGAGCCGATCATCTCGCGCCCCGCGGTCGCGCGCCATTCGCCGCGGACACCGACGCCGTGCCGGTACGTCACCCGCGCGCCCTCGGCGAGGTAATAGTCGCCGTAGTCGCGCCCGAATTCCTGGGACGAGAACGAGTTGAACAGCGGCGCGATGACGGGCGCGTCGCCCACGTCGCGCAGCTCGCGGTACACGCTGGCCTCGAGCGCGCCCCGGCCCTGGCGGTCCACGGCGCTCAGCGCCCCCGTGGCGCGGCGATCGGCGAACCCATAGCTCGCGCGGGCGCGCAGCTCGCGCCGCTCGCCCCCGCCGCGCAGCACGATCCCCGCACCCAGCGCCAGCCCCTCGACCCGGTTGGCGTGCAGCAGGTCCGACACCCCCCGCACGCCGAGCCGGCGGCCCTTGAGTCCCGTGAGGGCGCGACGGCCGGCGATCTGCTCCACCTCGGCGCGCACGCGCTCCAGGTCGTTCTGACGCACCGGCCCGGCCACGTCTTGCAGGGCGGCGGCGAGCGGCGTTTTCCACGGGAACGAATCGCGTTCCGCCTTCGGCAGGAAGGTGATCTCCTCGCCCGCGAACCAGCTCGGCGCCAGCCCGAGGTTGAACGTGTAGCCGTCGATCTCCCAGCGGGCGCGGATGATGCCGCGGACCGGCACATCGAGCCAGGTCGCGCGGCGGCGGATCTCGACTTCCTGACGGTACGGCAGCCAAAAGCGCTGCTCCCACAGCGCGTTGTCGAGCACGATGCTCACGTCCTCGAGCTCGCGATCGAGATAGGCGCGCGGCGTGAAGTTGAACGCCATGCGCACCAGGTCCGCCGTTGCGACGTCCAGGTACACCGTCCCCACGATGCGGGGGAGGCCGAACTCCTTGGGCCGCACCCGCAGGGCCACCACCCGCACCTCGCGCTCCGGCAGCACGATGGCGGTCGTGTCGCCGAGCGCGAAATCGTAGAGGTCGGGACCGACGGGGGCGAGCGGGTGAGGCACGTCGCGCACCTCGTCGCCCTCGCCCAGGCGGATCGCGGCGCCGAAGTTGTTCTGGATAATGCCGAGGTGGTCGCGATGGTAGTTGATGTCGGTGGGCAGCTGCGCCTGGTCGCGCCAGCCGATGACCCGCTGCTTGCTGCTCGCCGGGGCCCTCCAGTACACTTCCAGCTCCAGCTGATCGGCTTTGATGAGCCGCGGGGGGTCGGCCAGCCCCTGCCCGAACGCGCCGAGAAAGAAGAGGAAGCCGTGCGCCTGCGCCTTGTAGTCGTGGAGCGACGTGTCGGCGACCGCGCCGCTGCGACGCAGCACGGCGCGCCGCGCCAGGGCGAGCGCCCCATCCGAGTTCCACGCCTGCGCGGCTGCGGTCGCGGGACCGGCGAGCACGCCGAGCGTGACGGCGGCGGCCAGCCCGACGCACATCGGGCCGAAATCTCGGTGCGCGCAGGTCGCCGGGCGACGGGGCATCCTCGGTGTACCCCGCGCCGAGGCCGATGACCGACGCGCGCGCCGACTTTCTCGCCCGCGCCGAGCGGGGCGGCATGGTCCCGGTGTTGCGCGAGGTGGTGCTCGACGGCGACACCCCCCTGGCCGCGTTCGTGAAAGTCGCCCGGCCACCGTTCGCGTTTCTGCTCGAATCGCTCGTGGGGGGAGAGCGCTGGGCCCGGTACACCTTCCTCGGCACCGAGCCGCGTGAGGTGTGGCGCTACCGCAGCCGCGCCATCGAGCGCTGGACGAAGGATACGGGGTGGCGGGCCGCCGGCGAGACCGACGACCCGATCGGCCACCTCGCGCAGCGCATGCGGGCCCTCCCCGCCGCGCCCGTGCCGGGGTTGCCGCGCTTCACGGGCGGCGCCGTCGGCTATCTGGGCTACGACCTGGTGCGCAGCGTCGAGCACCTGCCTCGCCCCCCCGCCGACACGCTCGACCTGCCGGACGCCGTCATGATGATCGCCGACACGCTCGTCATTCTCGACAACCTGTTCGGGCGGGCGATCGTCGTGGCGAACGTCGAGGTGCCGCCGCGCGCCGCGTCGGCCGAACGGCTGCGCCTCTACGACGCGGCCGAGGAGCGGCTCGAGGAGATCGTCGCGCGGCTCGGCCGGCGGCACGACCTGGCGCCGCTCCCGCTGCGGGACGGCCTGCCCCCGATCGTCACGCAATCGCGCTACCCGCGCGACGTGTTCGAGCGTGATGTGGCGCGAGTGCTGGAGTACGTCGCCGCAGGCGACACGTTCCAGACCGTGCTGTCGCGCCGCCAGGAAGCCCGCGGCGCGGTCGATCCGCTGCTCCTCTACCGCTATCTGCGCGCGCTGAACCCCGCCCCCTATCTCTTCTACCTCGGGCTCGGCGACTTCAGCTTCGTCGGCAGCTCCCCCGAGGTGCTGGTCCGCGTGGAGGGAAGTGAGGTGACCGTGCGGCCCATCGCCGGCACCTGCCCGCGCGGCCGCACGCCGGAAGAGGATGAGGCGCTCGCCACGCGGCTGCTCGCCGATGAGAAGGAGCGCGCCGAGCACCTGATGCTCGTCGACCTGGGCCGCAACGACGTCGGGCGCGTGGCGCGGTTCGGTACCGTACGCGTGACGGACCTGCTCGCCATCGAACGCTACTCGCACGTGCAGCACATCGTGAGCGAGGTGCGGGGCGAGCTGCGCGACGGCTACGACGCGCTCGACGTGTTGAAGGCCTGCTTTCCCGCGGGCACGGTGACCGGAGCGCCCAAAGTGCGGGCCATGCAGAT
>DATHGL010000394.1:0-6031 GCA_035317625.1 Gemmatimonadales bacterium
ACTACCACGACGCCGAGGGCCGCCACGTGAGCGCGCGGTTCCAGGGCCTGCCGGCGGGGTTCCCGGGGGATGCGCTGCGCTCGACCATCGAGATCGCGACGCACCTCGCGGTGATGGTGGCCCGCCGCGCGGGCCTCGAACGGGAGCGCCGGCTCGGCACCTTCCTGGTCGAGCTGTCACGCTGGCTCCTGGCCGCGCCCGAGCGCGAGCTGCTGCTGCGCTACACGCTCCAGAGCGTCACGAGCCTGGTGGAGGCCCAGGGTGCGTACGTCGCGCTACGCAGCGCCGACCCCGACATGCTGCGCGTGGCGGCGACCGTGGGGCAATGCGTGGAGTTCGACGGCGCCCCGATCGCGGTCGACGCCAGCGTCACCGGACGCGTGATCCGGACCGGAGAGGCGTTTCTCACCGACAGCATCCTGACCGAAGCAGGTGCGCAGCGGACGTTGTCCCCCTCGGGAACCGCGCGGGCCGCGATGATCGCGCCGCTCCGCACGTCGAGCGGCGTCGCGGGCGCGGTGGGCGTGGTCCGCTACCTGCGCCCCGGGGCCACCGAGCCGTCCCCCTTCACCCTCATGGAGCTGCAGTACCTGACGGCCGTGGCCGCCTACATCGCGGGCGGCCTCGAGCTGTCCGAAGCGGTGAGCGGGGCGCGCGCGGCCGCGGAGCGCGCCCATGCCATGGTGGACGGCAGCCCCTTGCCGATGGCACTGGTGGATCGTGAGGGTCGCGTGCTGCAGTTGAATCAGGCCGGCTGCCGGCTGCTGGGCATCGCCGCCGAAACAGAAGCGCTCGGCAAACACCTCGAGGCCCTGGGGCTCTCTCCCAGCGAAATCTCGCTCCATCTCGCGCTCGCGCGGCCGCGCCACGGCGATCCGTGGCACGGACGCGTGCTCGTGACGCAGCCGTCCGGCGACAGGCGCATCTGCGACTGCACCATCACCGGTCTGTCGGGCGTCGCGCCGGACAGTCTGCTGGTCGCGCTGTACGACCGCACCGACGAGCTACGCGCGCAGCGCGAGCTGATCGCGCGCGAGAAGCTGGCCACGGTGGGGGAAATCGCCAGCGGCGTGGCACACGAAGTGAACAACCCGCTCGCGGCCATCCGCATGGAGGCGGAGCTGCTCGGGCGTGCGAGCAAGGATCCCGAGACGAGCACCACGGCGGCGACGATCACACGGGAGGTGGACCGCGCCGCGCGCATCGTGCGCAGCCTGCTGCGGCTCGCCCGTCGCGCCGACACGACCCCCACGCGGGTGCAGATGAACGACCTCGTGCACGACGTCGCCGAAATCCGCCAACGCGTGCTCCGCACCGAGGGCGTCGAGTTTCGCACCACGCTCGACCAGGCGACGCCGCCCGTCCTCGGCCTGGGTCAGGAGTTGCAGCAGGTGGTGATCAACCTCGTGACCAACGCCGAGTACGTGGTGCGCGGCCGCCATCCGGCGATCGTGCAGCTCCGGACGCAGACGCGCGAGGGATGGGTCCGGCTGACGGTGGACGACTCGGGGCCCGGCGTGCCGCGCGACATCCGGGGGCGGATCTTCGATCCCTTCTTCACCACCAAAGGCCCCGACGAGGGCACCGGCCTCGGCCTGGCGATCTGCCAGCGCGTCGTGACCGAGGTCGGAGGAAAAATCTGGATCGAGGACTCGGACCTGGGCGGCGCGCGCTTCGTGGTCGAGCTCCCGGCCGCACCGGAGTACGTGGTGGCGACGTCGGTCGGCTAGGCCGGCCCGCTCAGTGCTCCAGGATGTGGGTGCGGTACAGCCCGAGCGCGATCAAGCCGTACGCGCCGAGACCGATGAGCAGCCCGGTCAGCCGCCAGTCGAACCCGAAGCGGGCGGCGCCCACGGCGCCGGCGACGAGCCACGCGGCGCTCGCCAGGAAGCCGAGCAGCACGACTTCCTTCCGGGCCATCAGGATCCCGAACACGTAGCCCCAACTGAAGGCGCCGACGGCGAGGAACAGCAGGCCGTGCGGAATCTTGACCGGGTCGATCAGGTTGAGCCCGCCCGCGAAGAAGCAGAACAAGCCCAGCACCGTGTAGCTCGCGAGGTGCAGCGCGAGCGGGAGAGGGACGGTCCCCATGCGGTTGAAGGTCATGACGTAAAATACCTGTATGGAAGCCACCCGTACATATCTCGAGCTGTCACGGCCCAGCGAGTTCAAACCCGGGTTCGGTGATTTCCCCGACCTCGTGATCGAGCGGGTCGAGCGACCGACGCCCGCGCTGTATCGCGAGTGTTACCGCAGCGTCGGCGAGGCCTACCACTGGCGCGACCGCTGGGACTGGACCGACGCAGAGATCCAGACCCACCTCGCGCAGCCCGAGCTCACGCTCCACGTGGCGCGCCGCCGGGACGCGCTCGCGGGGTGGTACGAGCTGCGCCGCGTGCCCGAGGATCGCTCGGTTGAGATCGCCTACTTCGGCTTGTTTCCGGGCGCCATCGGCCAGGGGCTCGGCAAGCACCTGCTCTCGTGCGCGGTGCGTGACGCCTGGGCGCTCGAGCCCGCCCGTGTGTGGCTGCATACCTGCACGCTCGACCATCCACACGCGTTGCCGAACTACACGAAGCGGGGGTTCGTGGCGTACAAGACCGAGACGTACGAGGTTAACTTCCCAGCGTGAACTTCGCGCTCTCCCGTACGCACAAGTTGATCATCGCCGCGGTACTCATCGTCCCGCTCGTCGCGTTCGGCCTGTATACGTGGGCCGCTCTCAGCTGGAGCTACTCCAAGGGGGAGCGCGCCGGCTACGTGCAGAAGTTCTCGCAGAAGGGTTGGATCTGTAAGACCTGGGAGGGCGAACTGGCCATCGTGTCCATCCCGGGGACGATGTCCGAGAAGTTCTATTTCACCGTGCGGGACGATTCGATCGCGGCACGCGTCAACCGCAGCTTGGGGAAGCGCGTTGCGCTCGCCTACACCCAGCATCTGGGCATCCCGACGAGCTGCTTCGGCGATACCGAGTACTTCGTGGCGGACGTGAAGGTCGTGGAATGACGACGGCGAATAGTTTCGGCGCGCGGGCAGCGCTCAAGACGGCCGGCGGCACCTTCGAGATCTTCCGGCTGGACGCGCTCGAGCGGCGCGGGCTGCCCGTGGCCCGGCTCCCCTACTCCCTCCGCGTCCTGCTCGAGAACCTGTTGCGCCGCGAAGACGGGCGCACGGTGACGTCCACGGAGATCGAGCGGCTCGCCCGCTGGGATCCCAAGAAGACCCCAGACGACGAGATCGCCTTTATGCCGGCGCGCGTCCTGATGCAGGACTTCACGGGCGTCCCGGCGGTTGTGGACCTCGCCGCCATGCGCGACGCGATGCAGCGCATGGGTGGCGCTCCCCGGAAGGTCAATCCGCTGCTCGCGGCCGAGCTCGTGATCGACCATTCCGTGATCGTGGACGAGTTCGGCACGCCGACCGCCTTCCAGGCGAACGCCGACCTCGAGTTCCAGCGCAACCGGGAGCGCTACGCCCTGCTCCGCTGGGCGCAGCAAACCTTCCAGGGGTTCCGCGTCGTGCCGCCCGACACCGGGATCGTGCACCAGGTCAACCTCGAATACCTGGCAAGGGTCGTCTTCACAGACCAAAGCCGCAAGCCGCAAGCCTACCCCGACACGCTCGTCGGGACCGACTCGCATACCACCATGATCAACGGGCTGGGCGTGCTCGGCTGGGGCGTGGGCGGGATCGAGGCCGAGGCCGCAATGCTGGGGCAGCCGGTATCGATGCTGATCCCCCAGGTCGTGGGCTTCGGGCTCACCGGCCAGCTCGCGGAAGGCGCGACCGCCACCGACCTCGTCCTCACCGTCACCGAGATGCTGCGCAAGAAGGGCGTGGTGGGAAAATTCGTCGAGTTCTACGGTCCTGGCGTCGCCACGCTGCCCCTCGCCGACCGCGCCACCATCGGCAACATGGCGCCCGAGTACGGCGCTACCGTGGGGATCTTTCCCGTGGACCAGGAGACGCTCCGCTACCTCGAGTTCACCGGACGCCCGACCGAGCAGGTGAGCCTCGTCGAGGCGTACATGAAGGAGCAGGGCCTGTTCCACTCGGCCGGCGCGCCGGAGCCTGTGTACTCGGACAGCCTGACGCTCGATCTCTCCACCGTCGAGCCGAGCCTCGCGGGCCCGCGGCGGCCGCAGGATCGCGTGTCGTTGCGCGATCTTTCCCGGAGCTTCCACCTCGCGCTGCCGGCCCTGACCAAGCCCACCTCACCGGTCGCGCCGCCCACGAACTCCGGCCGCTGGGAAGCCGAGGGCGGCCGCGTCGCCACCGCAGTGGAGGCGCCGCCCGGGCGCCGCACCCACGTCGATTTCACCATCGACGGGGTGGCGTGTAAGCTGCGCCACGGCTCCGTCGTGATCGCTGCGATTACGAGTTGTACCAATACGTCGAATCCGTCGGTGATGATCGCCGCGGGCCTGGTCGCCAAAAAGGCCGTCGAGCGGGGACTCACCTCGCAGCCGTGGGTCAAGACCAGCCTGGCGCCGGGCTCGAAGGTGGTGACGGACTATCTCGTCCAAGCCGGCCTGATGCGCTATCTCGAGCAGCTGCGGTTCCACCTCGTCGGCTACGGCTGCACCACCTGCATCGGCAACTCGGGGCCGCTTCCCGAAGCCGTCTCGGCCGCCGTGGCGGAAGGCGAGCTGGTGGTGTGCGCAGTGCTGTCAGGGAACCGCAACTTCGAGGGTCGGATCCAACAGGAGGTGCGGGCCAACTACCTCGCGTCGCCACCCCTCGTCGTGGCCTACGCGCTGGCGGGGCGGATCGACCTCGATCTCCAGACGGAGCCGCTCGGCACCGGTAAGAACGGGAAGCCCGTCTACCTGCGCGACGTCTGGCCGTCCGCCAAGGAAGTGGACGACGTGGTTCGCTCGTCGATCAAGTCGGCCATGTTCACAAAGCAATACAGCGAGGTGTTCGCCGGGGACGAACGCTGGCGCGGCCTCCCCGTTCCGGCGGGCGACCGCTTCGTCTGGGAGCCCGACTCGACCTACATCCGCCGGGCACCATACTTCGACGGCATGCCGCAGACCCCGGGACCCATCACCGACATCCGGGGGGCGCGGGTGCTGTGCTTCCTGGGCGACAGCGTCACCACGGACCACATCTCCCCGGCCGGCTCGATCCGCAAGACCAGTCCCGCCGGCCAATACCTGATCGCCCAGGGTGTGCAGCCGGCCGACTTTAACTCCTACGGCTCGCGGCGCGGCAACCACGAGGTCATGGTGCGCGGCACGTTCGCCAACGTCCGGCTCAAGAACCTGCTCGCGCCGGGGACGGAGGGACCGGTCACACTGCATCTCCCCGGCGGGGAGCAGCTGAGCATTTACGACGCGTCCGTCAAGTATCAGGCCGCGGGCGTGCCCCTCATCGTGATCGCTGGGACGGAGTACGGCTCAGGCTCGTCGCGGGACTGGGCGGCCAAGGGGCCACGGCTGCTCGGGGTGCGCGCCGTGATCGCGCAGAGCTACGAGCGCATCCACCGGTCGAACCTGGTCGGGATGGGGATCCTGCCGCTGCAGTTCCTGCCGGGCGAGACGCCCGACAGCCTCGGGCTCACCGGGAAGGAAGTGTTCGAGATCGCAGGGCTCCCAGGGGTGCTCACCGACGGATTCCCGAGCGGCAAGGAGCTGACGGTGCGGGCGACGCGCCCCGATGGCTCGACGGCACAGTTCCGGGCGACGGTCCGGATCGACACTCCCCAGGAGCTGCAGTATTACCGCCATGGCGGGATTCTCGAGTACGTGCTGAGGCAGCTGCTCGCGCATGCCTGACTGGGTCGGGTGGCTCGCGACGGCCATTTTCGCGAGCTCGTACTTCTGCAAGCGGGCGACGACGCTGCGCCGCGTCCAGGGGGTCGCCGCCCTGGCGTGGGCGACCTACGGAGTGCTGATCCACTCCCTTCCGATCATCGTGGCCAATATCATCGTGGCCAGCCTGGCCTTCGGGTCGTCGCTGTGGCGACGACCGGTCGATCAGGCCTGACGACCGATCGCCCGCACGCGGGCTTCGAGCGCGAGCCGCT
>DATHGL010000395.1:0-2305 GCA_035317625.1 Gemmatimonadales bacterium
TCCAAAAGTAGAGCAGCCCGATCCGTTTGTGGTCGGTCGTGGTGAGCCAGCTCTTGAGACCCGTGGCGTCGCTCATTTTAGACTCTGGAGATATGCGACTAACGCCGCGATGTCGGCGTCCGTGAGCGGCGGCTGCATGCGCGTCATGAGCGACCCGGGTTTCAAAGACGGCGCGTCGGCGATCCAGCGAGCCAGGTACGCGGAGTCATTGGGGAAGAGTCCGCTCGCGATCGTGGTCCGGGTGCCGACGTGCGTGAGGTTCGGCCCGATGACGCCCGGCGAGACGCCTTGGATCGTATGGCAACCGATACAGGCGCTGCGCGCGTAGACGGCCTTACCGCGCTCGGCGAGGGTCCCCGGCGCCGGAGCGGCCGGCCCCGCCAGCTGCACCGTCGCCCAGCGCCCGAACCCGGAGTCCGAGTCGACGACGACGCGAAGTCGCATGTTGGCGTGGGAGACGCCGCAGAACTCGGCGCACTGACCCGTGTAGTCGCCCAGCTGATCGGGGCGAAAGGCGATCCGAGTCACGTGGCCGGGGATGGCGTCGCGCTTGCCGCCGAGGCGTGGTATCCAGAACGAGTGGATCACGTCTGCCGAGGTGATGGAGAGCTGCACCGCCCTGCCGAGCGGGACGTGCAACTCGTTCGCCGTGACGAGCCCGAGCTCCTGGTAGCGAAATTCCCACCACCACTGGTGACCGATCACGTCCACTTTGACGGCGTCGGCAGGCGCTTCGCCGGCGGTCGCGAAGATCGTACGGACCGTCGGGACGGCCACGAAGACGAGGATCGCCGCCGGGGCGAGGGTCCAGGCGATTTCCATCAGGGTGTGGCCGTGCGTCGGCCTGGGGGCGGGGCGGCCTTCGCGGTGGCGGAAGCGGACGAGCGCGACGACGAGCAGCAGCTCCACGACCACGAACACGGCGGCGGCCCACCAGAAGATGTTGGTGAAGAGGACGTCGGTGGCCCGCGCGAAATCGGAGCGGGGGTGGAGCGTCGACTGGGGGAACGGACCGCCGCACCCGGAGATGGCGAGCGCGGCGGTGAGGAGCCAGAGTCGAATGCGCGGCACGGCTACAAGAGTCCCCAGGTGACGGTCACGAAGCATGGGACACTAGCACGGCGGCGGGCAAGCGTCAACGAAGGCGCGCCATTGTTGATCGCGCGTTGACGCCTCGAGCACACAATTCGGGTTGCCATGGCCGCCGAGCGCGCCTACGTTCCCGTCGTGCCTCCGCCCAGCGAGCTGATGACCGCGGACGATCTGCTCCGGACCCTCGTTCCCGACAAGCGGACGGAGCTCGTGCGGGGCGTGTTGGTTGTGCGCGAGCCGGCCGGCTCGAGGCACGGGCTCGTGACGATGAATCTCGGCACCGAGCTCGCCGTGCACGTGAAGCACACCGCTGCGGGTGGCGTGTACGCGGCGGAAACCGGCTTCAAGCTGGCCACCAATCCCGACACGGTTCGCGCTCCTGACATCGCCTTCGTCACGCGCGAGCGACTGCCGCCTCCCAGTGCGACGGGATACCCCGCGCTCGCCCCGGACCTCGCCGTGGAAGTCCTGTCGCCCGGGGACCGCCCCGGCGAAGTGCTCGCCAAGGTCGCCGATTGGCTCTCCGCCGGGACGAGGCTCGTATGGGTCCTCGATCCGGACCGCCGCCTCGCGCGTATCTATCGCGCTGACGGCAGCGAAACGCTCGTGACGAGGGAAGGTGCGCTCGACGGAGAGGATGTGCTGCCCGGGTTTACCTGCCCGCTCGAATCCATCCTGTAGGCACCCGATCTCCTCGAAGCCGGCGACCGCCAGGCGTCAACGAAGCCGCGCCGTCACCTCGAACTCCGCCTCCAATCCGCCGACCGAGCTCCCGCCCACGAATACCCGGAACGTGCCGGGCTCCACGACGAACTTCATGTCACGGTTGTAAAGCCCGAGCTCCTTGGCCGTGAGCTGGAAGTCCACGGTGCGCGCTTCACCCGGCTTGAGGGAAACCCGACGGAATCCCGCGAGCGCGCGGACGGGCCGTGTCACGCTCGCGACTTCGTCGTGCAGGTAGAGCTGGACGATCTCGGCACCCTCGCGCGCTCCAGTGTTGGTCACCGTGACCGACACGCGCAGGGTCCCGGTCGGCGTGATGCGGGACGCGCTGAGCCGCAGGTCCGAGTACCCGAACGTGGCATAGCTCAACCCGTGACCGAAGGGGAAGAGCGGAGTCACGGGCAGGTCGGTGTACTTGGACGTGTACTTGTCCGCCCCGGTGGGACGCCCCGTGTTCTTGTGATTGTAATAGAGGGGGATCTGGCCCACG
>DATHGL010000396.1:0-4107 GCA_035317625.1 Gemmatimonadales bacterium
TGCGAGATCGCGCGCTCCGAGATCGGGTACACCGAGCAGCGACCCGCCGAGTACGTCGCGGTGATGACGGCTGCGGCGCTGCGCGAGGGGTTCACGGGACCCCTGTTCATCCAGGGCGACCACGTGCAGGTCAACGCCAAGAAGTACGCCGTCGACCCCGAGGCTGAGCTGCATGCGATACGCACCCTCATCGACGAGGAGCTGCATGCCGGCTTCTACAACATCGACATCGACACGTCCACGCTCGTCGACCTCTCGCAGGCCACGCTCGACGAGCAGCAGCGCGTCAACTACGAGCGCGCCGCCGAGCTGACCAGGTTCATCCGCGAGCGCGAGCCCGAGGGTGTGACGGTGTCCGTGGGCGCGGAGATCGGCGAGGTCGGGGGCAAGAACTCCGACGTGCACGAGCTGCAGGCGTTCATGGATGGCTACGTGCGCACCCTCGCGCGCCTAGGGTCGTATACGGGTATCAGCAAGATCTCCGTGCAGACGGGCACGAGCCACGGCGGTGTGGTGCTCGCCGACGGATCGATCGCCAAAGTCCAGCTCGACTTGGACGCCCTCAAGGCGCTGTCCGCGGAGGCGCGCAGCAAGTACGGCTTGGGCGGCGCGGTGCAGCACGGGGCCTCGACGTTGCCGCCGGATGCCTTCGGCCACTTTCCCAAGTGCGAGGCGATCGAGATCCACCTCGCGACCAACTTTCAAAACCTCGTCCTCGACCACCCGATGCTGCCCGATGACCTGCGGCGCGAGCTCCGGGAATGGGTGAAGGCCGAATGCAAGGACGAGTGGAAGAAGGGCGACACCGAGGAGCAGTTCTTGTACAAGAGCCGCAAGAAGGCGATCGGGCCCTTCAAGCGGCGCATGTGGGACCTGCCGGCGGACGTCCGCGCGGCGATTGCGGCCGACCTCGAAAAGACGTTCGCGTTCCTGTTCGAGCAACTGCGCGTGACCGGTACGCGCGCGGTCACCGACCGCCACGTCAAGCCGCGGCTCGATTCGCACGCGCGGCCGCGCGCGGTGGCGGTGGCGGCTCCCGACGACCTGGAAGCCGGAGAATGAGCGAGCGGGGCTCCGGGTTCGGGCCGTTCCTGCTCGGCCTGAGCGTGGGCGCGGTGCTCGGCTTCCTGTTCGCGCCCGAGGCCGGCGACGCGTCCCGCATGAAGCTGTCGCACAAGCTGCGCGGGCTGCGCGAATTCGCCGGCGAGAAGGCCGGTGAGCTCGGCGAGCTGCTCGATGCGGTGGATGACAACGAAGAGGAGGCGCCCACGGCGCGCGGGGCGGTCGAGCGGCGACTCACCGAGGCCAAGCGTCGCCGCCGCGGCGCCAAGCGTACCAGCCTCGACGAGGAGGACGAGCCCGCCACGTGAAGGCCGAGCGCGGCTGGCATCGGTCGCTGACCGGCATCGCCCGTCGCACCTTTGACGCGGCCTTCGAAGACAACATTCCCTTCCTCGCGAGCGCGCTGTCGTTCGACCTTCTGCTCACCATCATCCCGTTCGTCGCGCTGCTGCTCGCGACTGTCGGATACCTCGTGCAGCATCAGGTCACGACCCAGCAGGTCGAGCTGCACGAGCTGCTCGCCCGTCTGCTCCCCAGCAGCGCGGGCGGCGTCCCCGACACGGCGTTCGCGCTGGTCGAGGGCGCCCTGGCCGGCGTGGTGCGCCAGCGCGGTCGGCTCACCGCCGTGGGACTCCCGTTGTTCCTGTGGTTCTCCACGCGTCTGTTCGGCGGCCTCCGGGCCGCGCTCAACGAGGTGTTCGACACCGACGAGCAGCGGCCCTGGCCCGTCGCCAAGGTGCTCGATCTCGCCATGGTGCTGTGGACCGGGGCGCTGCTCGTGCTGGCCACGTTGGTGGCCACGTGGGAAGCGCGCAACGCGGGCGCCGTGGCCCACAGTTTCCCGCTCGACTGGATGTGGCACCTGAGTCTGGAGATGATCGCCTTCGCGGTGGGCGTCGCGATGTTCTTCTCGGTCTTCAAGTTCCTGCCGAGCCGGCGCATCGACTGGCGCACGGCGCTGGTCGCGGCGGTGTTCTGTGCCCTCGGTTTCGAAGTGGCGAAGCGACTGTACGCCCTGTACGTGATCCGCTTCGCCACCCTCGACCGCGTGGCGTCGGACGCGAACATCGTGGCGCTGCTCCTGTTCCTGCTCTGGATCTACTACACGGCGTACCTGTTCCTGCTCGGCGGCGAAGTGGCGGAAACGTACGACCTCGTCCGCATGCGTCGCGCCCAACGCGTCCAGCTCGGCTGATGCCGGGCCCCATCGACCTGCGGAGCGACACGGTCACGCGGCCGTCGCCCGGCATGCGCCGGGCCATGGCCGAGGCGGAAGTGGGCGACGACGTCCTCGACCGCGACCCCACGACCCGCCGCCTCGAGGAGCGCGTGGCCGCGCTCCTGGGCACGGACGACGCGCTGTTCTTCCCGTCGGGGACACAGGCCAATCAGACGGCCGTCGCGCTGCTCGCGCGCCCCGGCACGGAGCTACTGCTCGAGGCGAACGCGCACCTCGTGCACTACGAGCTGGGCGGCGTCGCCGCCAACTGGGGCGTGCAGCTGCGGCCCATCGCCACACCCGACGGCGTCTTGACGGCGGCACTGGTGCGCGCGGCGCTGCGCCCCGCCTCCCCGCACCTGCCGGCGGCCGGCGCCGTGGCGATCGAGAACACCCACAACGCGGCGGGCGGCAAGGTCATGGCGCCCGACGTGCTGGACGGGATCGTGGCTGCCACGCGTGCCGCTGGCCTGCCGCTGCATCTCGACGGCGCCCGCCTCTGGAACGCGGCCGCCGCGCTCGGGCTGCCGGCCGCGCGGCTCGCCCAGGGGGCCGCGACCGTGATGGTGAGTCTCTCGAAAGGGCTGGGCTGCCCCGTCGGGTCCTGCCTCGCGTTCCGGACGGCGGACGTACCGCGGGCGCGGGCCTGGGAGATCCGCAAGCGGCTGGGCGGCGGGATGCGGCAGTCGGGCATCCTCGCGGCGGCGGGGCTCTACGCGCTCGAGCACAACCTGACGCGGCTGGCCGAAGATCATGACAACGCGCGCCTGCTGGCGGAACGACTGTCCGACTGTCCGGCCATCCGCCCGTCCCTGCCCGAGTCGAACATGGTGATGATCGACCTCGTGCGCGAGCGTGATACGGCGGATGTGGTGATCCCGAAGCTCGCGCAGGCCGGGGTCCTCGTCGTCCCGTTCGGCACCCGTCGCCTGCGCGCGGTGACGCATCTCGACGTTTCGCGGACGGACGTCGCGCGCGCAGCCGACCTGGTCGCCGCGGTGCTGGCGTGAGCGGCTCGCATTATCTTTGAAGCGATGACCACGGGCGGTCCGCTGCGCCAGCCGATACCCGTCGCCCGGTCGATCCTGTGGAGCCCCCAGAGCGAGGGCGCCAAGCGACCGGGCAACGTCCCGTTCCCCATCTTCGTGTCGCAGTCCGCCCTGACGGCGATCCACGAGCATCTGGCCACGCCCAGCCGGGAGGGACAGGGAATCCTCGGGTTCCTGCTCGGCGACTTGTGCGAGTGCCCGGAGACCAATGTCTCCTACCTGGTGATCGACGCGGCCCTGCGCTTGAACCAGGCGATCTACGGCGACCGCACGCGCGACATCGTCACCCGGCTGTGGGATCGCATCCAGGGGCAGCTCGAGGAGCAGCACGCCCACCTCATCGGCTGGTACCACACGCACCCGCCGCTGCCGCTGAGCCTCACGGAGCACGACCTCGAGACGCACGAGCACTATTTCAGCGAGCCGTGGCAGATGGCCCTCCTGCTCGGCACCGACCCGGCCGAGCCCTCGGCGTCATTCTTCAGGGCCGGCTCCGAGGCCCAATGGATCGGCACCCCGCTGCCGTTCTACGAGCTGCTCAATCCCGATTCCATCCGGCCGGACGGGAAGAAGCGGTCGTTCGTGACCTGGAAGAACTACCGGGCGTACGGCCCGGCGACGCCGCAATCCGCCCCCACGCCACGCGCGACGCCGGTCGTGAGGCCGCCGGCGGAGCCGAAATTCACGCCGGCGGCTCCCGAGCCGATGGCGCCGCCACCTCCTCCGCCGCCGCGCCGCACGCCGCCGCGCGACGACTCGGGAGAGCTCAGGTTCCTG
>DATHGL010000397.1:0-5737 GCA_035317625.1 Gemmatimonadales bacterium
CTTCATCGCGGGCGCTGACATCGAGGAGTTCGTCCGGCTGACCACGGCTGCGGAAGCCGAGCGACTCTCGGCTGAGGGGCAGGAGCTGCTCGAGCGAGTGGCTCGCTTCCCCAAGCCGGTCGCCGTCGGGATCCACGGTGCGTGCCTCGGGGGAGGACTGGAGTTCGCGCTCGCCTGCGGCTACCGGGTCGCGTCGGATCATCCCAGGACGCAGCTCGGCCTCCCGGAAATCCAGCTCGGCATTCTCCCCGGGGCTGGCGGCTGCCAGCGGCTGCCGCGACTGATCGGCGCCCGGGCGGCGCTCGACATCATCCTCGCTGGCAAGGTCGAGCGGGCCCAGAAGGCGTTTCGCTTGGGGATCGTTGATGAGCTGGTGCATCCCGCCATCCTCAAGGACGTCACGATCGCGGCGGCGCAACGGATGGCGGGCGGCTGGCGTCCCCGGCGCAAGCGCCAGGGCGGCTTCGCCGGGTGGCTGCTCGACGGCAACCCGTTCGGGCGGCGCGTGGTGTTCCGCGCGGCCCGTAAGCTCACGCTCGCGCAGACGCGCGGCAATTACCCCGCCCCACTCGCGGCGCTCGACGCGGTGGAGCACGGACTGAAGCGCGGTCTGGCAGAAGGCTTGAAGCGGGAGGCGCAGCTATTCGGGCAGCTCGCCGTCAGCGACGTCTCGCGCAAGCTGGTCCAGATCTTCTTCGCCACGACCGCTCTCAAGAAGGACTTCGGGATTCCGAACCCACCGGCCCCCGTCGAGGTGCACCGCCTCGGGGTCGTGGGCGCCGGGTTCATGGGGTCGGGGATCGCGGGCACCGCCGTCGTCCAGGCCGGCGTGGATGCACGCCTCAAGGATGCCGATCTCCCGCGCGTAGCGAAGGGACTCGCGGCCGCACGGGAGATCCTGGACGATCGACTCAAGCGGCGCCGCATCACGAAGTACGAGCACGCGAGGCTCGTCGCGCTGCTCTCGGGGAGCGACCGCTACACCGGGTTCGGCCGCGCCGAGCTCGTGATCGAGGCCGTGTTCGAGGATCTGCAGGTGAAGCAGCAGGTCCTGCGCGAAGTCGAGGAGGCGACCCCCGCCGATACGGTGCTCGCGTCGAACACGTCGACCATCCCCATCCATCGGATCGCCGAGGCAGCGACTCGACCCGAACTGGTGATCGGGATGCACTTCTTTTCGCCCGTGGCCCGGATGCCGCTGCTCGAGGTCATCCCATCGGAGCGCACGGCACCGGAGGTGGTGAGCACTGCGGTCGCATTCGGCCGGCGCATGGGCAAGACCGCGATCGTGGTGAGCGACAGCCCCGGCTTCTGGATCAACCGGATTCTCACGCCCTACATGAATGAAGCGGGCCACCTGCTCGTGGAAGGCGTCGCGATCGAGGAGATCGACCGCCTGATGGTGGAGTTCGGGTTTCCCGTCGGCCCCATCACGCTGCTCGACGAGGTGGGGATGGACGTTGGGGAGAAGGTGGTGGGCGTGATGCATGAGGCGTTCGGCGAGAGACTGGCGCCGGTGCCGGCGTTCGCCGCGATGGTGAAGAACGGCCGGCTCGGCCGCAAGGCGGGGAAGGGGTTCTACACATACGTCGGCGCCAAGAAGGGGAGCGTCGACCCGGCGGTGTACGAGCTCCTCGGCGCTCATCCCAACGGCGGCCCGCGGTCGGCGGAGATCATCCAGCGGCTCGTGCTCGTGATGCTGAACGAAGCCGCCCGCGCAGTCGGGGAGGGCATCGTCCGCACGCCGCGCGACGGCGATGTCGGCGCCGTTTTCGGATTCGGCTTCCCCCCGTTTCGCGGTGGCCCGCTGCGCCACGCCGACGACCTCGGCGCCGCGCGGGTCGTCGGCGAGCTCGAGCGGCTGGCCGAGCGCTATGGTGCGCGCTTCGCCCCGAGCGACGCGCTGCGCGACCAGGCGCGGCGCAACGCGAAATTCTATCCCTGACGCCTGACACCCGACACTCCGCACCTGATGTTCCGCACCGGTCTCCTGTGGCTCAGCGAGCAACCACGCATCTTCCAGTTCGTCCGCGGCAACAGCTTGGCCCGCCGCTTCGCCGCGCGCTTCGTGGCGGGCGAGACGGTAGACTCAGGGGTAGCCGCCCTCAAGGACCTGAACGCCGCCGGCATCACGGCGAGCCTCGACGTGCTCGGCGAATCGGTGCACAACGCCACCGAGGCGCACGCCGCGCGCGACACCTATCTCGAAACCCTCGACCGGATCGGCGCCGGGCGGGCGGACGCCAACGTCTCGGTCAAACTCACGCAGATGGGCCTCGACATCGACGAGGCGCTGTGCGTCGAGAATATGCGGGCCATCATCGCCCGTGCCAAAGCGCTCGACTCCTTCGTACGCATCGACATGGAGCAATCCGACTACACCGAGCGCACGCTGCAGCTGTTCACGCACACGCTGCACTCCGAGTTCGGCAACACCGTCGGGGTGGTGTTGCAATCCTACCTGCGGCGCACCGAGCAGGACGTGGACCAGATGATCGCGCTCGAGGCGCGCGTACGGTTGTGCAAGGGGGCGTACCAGGAGTCGGCTACCGTCGCGTTCCCCGACAAACGCGATGTGGATGCAACCTACGTGCGTTGCATGGAGCGGCTCATGCTCCGGGGCAATTACCCCGGCATCGCGACCCACGATGCCCGCATCATCGATCACGCCAAGACGTTCGCGCGCGACAAGGGCATCCTGCCCGCACGGTTCGAGTTTCAGATGCTCTACGGCGTGCGGCGCGACCTGCAGCTCAGGCTGCGGCGCGCCGGCTACAACGTTCGTGTCTACGTGCCCTTCGGCACGCAATGGTATCCCTATCTCATGCGTCGGCTCGCCGAGCGGCCGGCGAACGTGGCGTTCCTGCTCGGCAACGTCGTCCGGGAGTCGTTACGGTGGAGCTGACGGACGACACCCTGGGTGGCTACCAGCGGGTGCACGAGCGGGCGCCCGCGTTCGGCGGCAGCGACGGCCACGCCTACTCCGTGGGGACGTTCGTGGACGACGCCCCGAACCCGCAGCACCGCTACGGTGCGGCGCTCCTGTTCGTGCGCTGGTCCGACGCGGGGGACCGCCCCGTCGGGCACCTCGAGACGGACTATCTGTTTTGGGCCGCGACGCCGGCAGAAGCGCTCGCCCCGCTCCTCACGCTTGCCCTGCCGGACGTGAAGCGGCATCTCGAAGACTGCATTGCGCGGCAAGGCGGGAACGGGGAGGAGGGACGCGGGTGATCACCACTGGCGTCGTGCTCGAGCGCACCGGCTCGGCCTATCGCGTCCACACGGACGGGGGCGAGGTGCTCGCCGAGCTGCGCGGCAAGCTCAAGCATCGGGACGGCGACCGGGTGGTGGCCGGAGACGTGGTGGAGCTCGACGTGCAGGCCGGCGGGCACGCCACGATCGCCGCCGTGCGGCCGCGCAAGAGCGTCCTTGCACGCCGCGCGGCCGGCGAGCGCAGCCCGCGGGCGCAACCGATCGCCGCGAACGTCGATCAGGTCGTAGTCGTCGCGTCGGCCCGAAGCCCCGAGCCGAGTCCCCGCATGCTCGATCGGTTCCTCGTCATCGCGGCCGCGAACCGCATCCCCGCCGTCGTCGTCCTCAACAAGATCGAGCTCGATCGGGCCGCGCTCGACCTCCTGATGACGCGGTACGGCCCGGCCGGGTACCAGGTGCTCGCGACCTCGGTGAAGGAAGGGGAGGGCCTGGTCGCGCTGCGCGACCTGCTGCGGGGGCGGGAGTCGGTGCTCGCCGGCCAATCGGGGGTGGGAAAGTCGAGCCTCCTGAACGCGCTGGACCCCGGGCTGAACCTCCGTATCGGCGAGATCAGCGCGAAGTGGGACACCGGCAAGCATACGACCCGCGCCGCCCTGCTCGTGCCGCTCGTGGCCGGGGGCTACGTCGTCGACACGCCGGGGTTGCGAGAGATGGGGACGTGGGGGATCGATCCCGAGCTCCTGGGCGCGTGCTTTCCGGAGTTCCGCCCCTTCCTCGATCAGTGTCGCTTCGACAACTGCCGGCACCTCACCGAGCCGGCGTGCGCGGTCCGACAGGCGGCGGAGCAGGGCGCGTTCGAGCCGGATCGCCTCGTGTCCTACCAGCACATCTACAAGGAGGTCAGCGTGCCTTCTTGGTCCAGCGAGCGTCGTCGCGGGAGGTGACCTTGTGCATCATCCGCGCGAACGCGTCGTCCAGGTCGATCGCTTGTGAGTTTGCGAGGCAGATGACCACGAACAGGATGTCGGCGAGCTCCATGGCCACGGACCCCTCGACCTCCTCCGGCTTCTTCGTTTTCTCTCCGAACCGGTGGTTCAGCTCGCGCGCCAGCTCGCCCACCTCCTCCGCGAGTCGCGCGAGGTTCGTGAGCGGCGGGAAGTATCCTTCCTTATATTGGCCGATCCAGCGATCGACCGTCTGTTGGGCTTCGCGCAGAGACACGGGAGGCTCCGGGCAATCGTGAAGGCCGAGCTGCCACCGCTCGTCGCGCCGTTCCGCGGCGAGCGTTATGCTGCCAGGGAGCGCTTGAGCGCGCTCCTCGCTCCCCCGTACGACGTCATCTCTCGGGAGGATCGCGTGCGGTATGCGGCGCGCGATCCCCACAATATCGTGCATCTCATTCTGCCGGAAGCGCCGGCGGGCGGTGATCGCTACGCGCACGCCGCTGGGCTGCTGGCGGCGTGGCGCGCGACGGGCGTGCTGCGGCCGGACCCAGGGGAGTCGGTGTACGTCGTGGCCCAGGATTACGCACTCCCCTCCGGAGAGCGGCGTACCCGGATCGGGATGCTGGCCGCCGTGCGCGCCGAGCCGTTCGCCGCGCGCCGCGTGCGGCCGCATGAGCACACCCACTCCGCCCCGAAGGCCGATCGGCTGGCGCTGCTCCGGGCGACGGGGGCGAACCTCGAGTCCATCCTGCTGCTCGCGCCCGACCCGGACCGGGCCTTGGCGCAGGCCCTGGCGAAAGCCACGTCCGGGGCGCCCTCGGCGCGCGCCGAGCTCGACGACGTCACGATCCGCCAATGGCTCGTGTCCGGCGCTTCGGGAGCGGAGCTCGCCGCGCTGGCGGGCCGGGCCCAGTTGTACATCGCCGACGGGCATCACCGCTATGAGACCGCGGCCGCGTACGCCCAGGAGCACCCCGCGGCCGACCGTGTGCTGTCGTTTATCGTGTCGGCGGCAGATCCCGGGCTCACGATCCTCCCCACGCATCGGATTGTGTTCGGCGCCAGCCGCGACGCGGCGAAGCTGGTCGCAGCTTGGCGCGAGTGGTTCGACGCGGGTCGGGTGGCGCCCTGCATGGACCGGATCGAGCGACTGGCCGAGCTCGGCCGCGATCGGACGGCGTGCATCGTCGCACTCCCCGATGCGTATGATGTCACCTTGGTGCTCAGGCCGACCGCAACGCTGGACGCAGTCCCGGGACTGGGCCGGACCCCCGCGGTCCGCGCGCTCGACGTGGCGCGGATTGAGGCGCTCGTGGTGCAGCCGATCCTCGGCGCAGGGACCGCCACGCCGTCCCTCTCCTACACGCCCGACCCCCACGCGGCCTTCGATGCGGTGCGGAGTGGCCGGGCCGCGGCAGCGGTCCTCCTCAATCCCACCAAGGTCGAGCATGTATTCGCGGTGGCGGACGCCGGGGACGTCATGCCGCCCAAGTCGACGTACTTTGTGCCGAAGGTGCCGAGTGGATTGGTGATGCGGGCCGTCTAAGCATTGTCGCCCGTCGCCTTTATATTGTCTCGCC
>DATHGL010000398.1:0-10295 GCA_035317625.1 Gemmatimonadales bacterium
AAGCCCGTGGATTTCGAAGCGTTCGCCCGCGCCGTCTCCGAGCTGGGGTTATACTGGCTGCTGTTGAACGAGCAGCCCCGCTGACGGATGCCGACTCCGGCTCGCATACCGCGCGTCACGGGCGGCGCGGTCGTCGTCATCGGCCTCGGAGCGGTGCTGGGCTGGCAGTTCGACATCTCCTGGCTTCGTGGGTTCATGCCGGGCCGGGCGCCCATGAGTCCGATGACCGCCCTCGCGCTCGTCTTGCTCGGGATCGCGCTGTGGCTGTCTTCCCCGCGCGCATCGGCCTGGCCGGGCCGCTGGGTGCCGCGGGCGTGTGCCGCGCTCGCCGCGCTGATCGGTCTGGTCCGCGTGGGCGGGTATGTGTTCGGCGTCGACTTGGGCATCGACCGCCTCCTCTTCGCGCAACGGGTGGCGACAATCGACCCATCGGCCCGGATGGCGCCTTATACGGCACTGACCTTCCTGCTGATCGGGGTCGCCCTGTTGCTGCCGCGCGCTGCCGCACGGCGGGCGCAGCTGGCCGTTCAGCTCCTCGCGCTCGCGTCGCTTCTCGGGGCCCTGGTGAGCGTGACCGGCCACGCCTACGGCACCCGCCTGCTGTCGGGCATCATGACCCTGAACACGGCGCTGGCGTTCCTTCTCGTTGCGACCGGCGTGCTGTGGTCCGCACCCGACCGCGGCGTGGCGGCGCTGTTCGGGAGCCCGACAGCGGGCGGCGTCCTGGTACGGCGCCTGGTCCCCGCGATCGTCCTGATCCCGCTGCTGCTTGGTTGGCTCCAGCTCGCGGGACAACGGACCGGCCTGTATGACACCGCGGGCGGTACGGCGCTGCTCGTCGTGAGCACCGTCGTCGTGCTTGGCGCGTTCGCCGCCTGGAGCATCCGGTCGCTGGACCGCGTCGACGCCGGGCGCCGTGCCGCGGAGGGGGCGCTCCGGGACAGCGAGAACCGCCTGTTTCAGATCCTCGACGCGATGCCCATCGCGGTGTTCGTGCTGGACGCCGCTGGCCGGCCCCATTTCGCCAACCAGGCCAGCCGGGACATCCTCGGAAAAGGCATCGTTTCGGACGCCTCGCCGGGACAGCTGTCGGAGACCTACCAGGTGTTCGTGGCCGGCACGACGGACCCCTACCCGGCAGAGCGGCTACCGGTCGCGCGGGCGCTGCGCGGGGAGCGGACGTACGTCACCGATATCGAGATCCATCGCCCCGATCGAGTCGTGCCCATCGAAGTGTGGGGAGCCCCCGTCCACGATGCGGCGGGGCGCCTCGTGTTCGCGGTCGCTGTCTTCAGCGACATCACCGAGCGCCAAAGGGTGCAGCACGCGCTGCGCACCAGGGAGGAGCGGCTCCGCTTGCTCGTGGGGAGCGTGCGCGACTACGCGATATACATGCTCGACCCGGACGGTCGCGTGGCGAGCTGGAACGCCGGCGCGCAGCAGATCAAGGGGTACACCGCCGAGGAGATCGTGGGTCGTCATTTCTCGTGTTTCTATCCGCCCGAGGCCGTCGCCGCGGGGGCGCCCGAGGCCAACCTGCGCGCGGCGCGAGAAACGGGACGCTTCGAGGAAGAGGGATGGCGCATCCGCAAGGACGGCTCCCGCTTCTGGGCGGACGACGTGATCAGCGCGGTGGGCGACGATCGTGGCATGCTGACCGGCTTCGCCAAGGTGACGCGCGACCTCACCGAGCGGCGACGCGTCGAGGAGGCGCTGCGGACCAGCGAAGAACGCTTCCGTACGCTCGCGCTGACCGCGCAGGACGCGATTATTTCGGCCGACAGTCCCGGCCGCATCACGTACTTCAATCCCGCAGCGGAACGCATCTTCGGCTACGCGGCCGCCGAAGTGAACGGCGAGCCGCTCACCGTGCTGATGCCCGAGCAGTTCCGCGCCGCGCATTGCGCGGGGCTGGCGCGGTACCTGAAGACGGGCCAGGCGCACGTGGTCGGGCGCACCGTCGAGCTGATGGGGCGGCGCAAGGACGGCCGGGAGTTCCCCATCGAGCTGTCGCTCGCGAGCTGGAAGCGCGGAGGAGACGTGGCGTTCACGGGGATCATCCGCGACATCACCGAGCGCAAGCAGATCGACGTGGCGCTGCGCGAGCGTACCACACAGCTCGAGGCCGCCAACCAGGAGCTCGAGGCGTTTTCATACTCGGTGTCGCACGACCTGCGCGCGCCGCTGCGCAGCCTGGACGGCTTCAGCCAGGCGCTGCTCGAAGACTGCTCGGACCGGCTCGACGCGCAGGGGAAGGAGTACCTGCAGCGGGTCCGGACGGCGAGCCAGCGGATGGCAAAGCTGATCGACGACCTGCTCGATCTCTCACGCGTCACCCGGAGTGAGATGCGAGTGGAATCGGTGGACCTGAGCGCGCTCGCTCGGGGCATCGCGGCGGAGCTGCAGCGACGCGAGCCGGCTCGCACCATGGAGTTCGAGATCGCGCCGAAGCTCGTGGCGCGGGGGGATGAGGGCCTGCTGCGCGTCGTGCTCGAGAACCTGCTCGGCAATGCCTGGAAGTTCACCGGCAAGCGGCCCCGCGCGCGCATCGAGCTCGGTGTCACGCAGCACGACGGGCGCCCCGCGTACTTCGTACGCGACGACGGGGCCGGTTTCGAAATGACCTACGCCGGCAAGTTGTTCGGCGCGTTTCAGCGGCTCCACGGAGCGACGGAGTTTGAGGGCACCGGCATCGGACTGGCGACCGTCCAGCGCATCATCCATCGTCACGGCGGCCGGGTGTGGGCCGACGCGGCGCCCGACCGTGGCGCCACCTTCTACTTCACCCTCTCACGACCATAAAAGCCATGTCCCAGCGCATGATCCTGCTCGTGGAAGACAATCCCGACGACGAGGCGCTGACGCGTCGCGCCCTCGTCAAGAACAACATCCAGAACGAAGTGCTGGTGGCCCGCGACGGCGCCGAGGCGCTCGACCACCTGTTCGGTACCGGCGCGCAGGCCGGCCACCCCATCTCGCCCGAGGTCGTCCTCCTCGACCTGAAGCTCCCCAAGGTCGACGGGCTGGAAGTGCTGCGGCGCATCCGCGCCGACGAGCGCACCCGGCTGTTGCCTGTCGTCATCCTGACCTCGTCGCGCGAGGAGCGGGATCTGGTCACGGGCTACGGGCTCGGCGCCAACAGCTACATCCGCAAGCCCGTCGACTTCGCCCAGTTTGTCGAGGCGGTCCGTCAGCTCGGTCTCTACTGGCTGGTGTTGAACGAGCCACCGCCGCCCCGGCGACCGGCCGTGTGACGGCGGCGCGGCTCACGCGAGCCCAGACGTCCGACATGACGCCGGTCACGTCCGCCAGCCGGTTGCTTCGGACCCACCCCCGGGTGAGTATTGGGACCCCGGCATGAAAACGGCCAAGCCACCCGTGCCCGCGCTCCGCGACGCCGACGCCGAGCTCGAGGCGTTGTTCGCCGCCATGAGCGACGTCATTCTCGTGCTCGACGCCGCGGGCCGCTACATGAAGATCGCGCCGACCAACGCCGCCCTCCTGTACCGCCCGGCGCCCGAGCTGCTCGGCCGCACGCTCCACGATGTGTTCGATGGCAGCCGGGCGGACGAGTTCCTCGGGCACATCCGGCGCGCGCTCGAGCGCCAGGAAACCGTCCATACCGAGTACGCCCTCCCGATCGGCGGGCGGGACGTCTGGTTTGCGGCCGCCATTTCGCCGCTGGGTCCGGACCACGTGGTGTGGGTGGCGCGCGACGTGACCGACCGGCGGCGGGCGGCGGAGGCGCTGCAGACCAGCGAGCAGCGGTTCCGCCGCCTGGTCGAGCACTCGAGCGACGTCATCATGCTGCTCGATACCGACGGCGTCGTGCGCTACGCCAGCCAGTCCTCCCAGCCCGTGCTCGGCTACGCCTCGACCGAAAACGCGGAACGGAACGTCTTCGAGCTCATCCACCCCGACGACCGCGCCGCTGCGCTCGAGCTGCTCGGCGAGCTGATGCAGCGGCCCGACCACGTCGTGAAGACCCAGCTGCACGCGCTCCACAAGGATGGGACGTGGCGTCACCTCGAGGTGGTCGCCGTCAACCGCCTGAAGGACGGCGCCATCGGCGCGATCGTCGTCACCTACCGCGACATCACCGAGAGCCAGCGGACCGAGCAGGACCTGCGCGAGACGCTGTCCCTGCTCAACGCGACGTTCGACTCCACCGCCGATGGAATCTTGGTGGTGGACCTGGCGGGTCGCATCGTCAGCTTCAACCGCCAGTTCGCCAAGCTGTGGCGGATCCCCGACTCGATCCTCGAGGCCAAGGACGACGCGCAAACCATCGCGTTCGTGCTCGAGCAGCTGGTGGACCCTCCGGGATTCCTCAGCAAGGTGCGGGAGCTGTACGCTCGCCCTGACGCTGCGAGCTTCGACGTCCTGACCTTCAAGGACGGCCGGATCTACGAGCGCCTGTCCCAGCCTCAGCGGATCGCCGGGAAAAGCGTCGGGCGCGTGTGGAGCTTCCGCGACGTGACCGAGTCGAAGCGCGCCGAGCAGATTCAGGTCGCCACCTACCGGATCTCCGAGGCGGCCCACGCCGCGCGCACCCTCCAGGAGCTGTTCGGCGCGATCCACCGCATCGTGGGTGAACTGATGCCCGCGAAGAACTTCTACATCGCCCTGTACGATCCCGCCGCCGAGCTCCTCAGCTTCCCGTACTTCGTGGACGAGTTCGACACCGACTTCCCGTCGAAGAAACCCGGGAAAGGCCTCACGGAGTACGTGCTGCGGACGGGCCACGCGCTGCTCGTCACGCCGGAGGTCCAGGAGGAGCTCGAGCGGGCGGGAGAGGTCGAGCTGATCGGCCCCCCCTCCATCGACTGGGTGGGCGTGCCGTTGAAGATCGGGGACCGCACCATCGGCGTGCTCGTGGCCCAAACGTACGCCCCCGGGGTCCGGTACGGGGAAACGGAGAAGCACATCCTGCAGTTCGTGTCCACCCAGGTCGCCATGGCGATCGAGCGCAAGCGCACCGAAGAGCAGCTGCACGAGAGCGAGCGCAAGTATCGGCTGCTGTTCGAGACGAACCCGGAGCCGATGTTCGTCTATGACTTCGACACGCTGCGCATTTTGGCGGTGAACGACGCGGCGGTCACCCGCTACGGGTATTCCGAGCGCGAGTTCCTGGACCTCACGCTACGCGACATCCGCTCGCCCGAGGACCAAGCCCGCCTCGTCGAGGAGCTCAGCCGCCGGCCGGACGCCGGGGCGGAGCGGAGCGGCGTGCGCCACCGCGCCAAGGACGGCAAGCAGTTCGAGGTGGACCTCGTCGCCCGGCCGCTCGAGTTCGCCGGCCGTCGCGCGCGCCTGGTCCTGGCGCGCGATGTCACCGCGCAGCGGCAGCTCGAGGGACAGCTCCGGCAGTCTCAGAAGATGGAAGCGGTGGGCCAGCTCGCGGGCGGCATCGCCCACGACTTCAACAACCTGCTCACCGCCATCTTGGGCTCGACCCAGCTTCTGTTGCACAACACCCCCCCTGGCGACCCGCGGCGCGAGGACGCCGAGGAGATCCGGCACGCCGGGCTCCGCGCCGCGGAGCTCACTCGGCAGCTGCTCGCGTTCAGTCGCCGCCAGGTGCTCGCGCCCAAGGTGCTCGATCTCAACGCCGTCGTGGGGAACATGGATCGGATGCTGCGGCGGCTGCTCGGGGAGGACGTCGAGCTCGCCACATCGCTCGATCCCGCCGCCGGTACCGTCAACGCCGACCCCGGACAGCTCGAGCAGGTGCTCCTGAACCTCGCCGTGAACGCCCGTGACGCCATGCCCGGTGGGGGCCGGCTGAGCATCGGGACCGGGCGCGTCACCCTGCTGGAGGAGCACGTCGAGCGGCGCCATCGCCTCCCGCCGGGCGACTACGCCTGCCTCGCGGTCACGGACACGGGAGAGGGAATGGATGAGGCGACCCAGGCGCATTTGTTCGAGCCGTTCTTCACCACCAAGGAGGTGGGGAAAGGCACGGGGCTCGGTCTCGCCACGGTGTACGGGATCGTGAAGCAGAGCGGTGGGTACATCTGGGTCTACAGCGAGCCGGCGCATGGCACGACGGTCAAAGTCTACCTGCCCCGGGTACGCGGCGTGGCGGAGGCGCCGCTCCCCCCGCCCCCAGCGGCGGAAGTCCGCGGCGGCCACGAGACGGTGCTGCTGGTCGAAGACGCGACACCGGTGCGAACGTTGGCCCGGCGCAGTCTCGAGGCGTGCGGCTACCGGGTGCTGGATGCGGCCGACGGACCGACGGCGCTCGAGCTCTCCGCTCGCCACGCCGGCAGCATCGACATCCTCGTCACCGACGTCGTGATGCCCGGCATGAGCGGCCGCGAGCTCGCCGAGCGACTGGCGCCCGCGCGGCCCAGCATGAAGGTGCTCTACACGTCGGGCTACACGGACGACGCGATGGTCCGCCAGGGCGTGTTGAGCGCCGGCGTGGCGTTTCTGCAAAAGCCGTTCGTGCCGGACACCCTGGCGCGGAAGGTGAGAGACGTGCTGGACGGCACCTGAGCCGCTACGGGCGGTCGAGCAGCTCCCGCACCTTCGCCAGCAGATCCGGCCCCGTCCAGGGTTTGTGCAGCAGCGGGACCGAGGGGTCCAGACCCGCCGCGCGATCCGGATCCGAGTAACCGCTGGCGAACAGGAACGGCGTCGTACGCCCCTCCCGACGCGCGGCGTCGTACAGCGCCCGCCCCCCGAGCCGCGGCATCACCAGATCCGAGAACACGAGTTGGACGCCCAGCGTCTGGCGCAACGCCTCGAGCGCCTCCAGGCCGTCCGCCGCGGTGACCACCTGGTACCCCGCCTCTTCCAGGATGCGTTTGGCCGAGCGGCGCAGCTGGTCGTCGTCCTCGACGATCAGCACGGTCTCGCGGCCGCCCCGCACCACGGGCTCAGCGACGCGCGGGCGCGCCACCGTCGGCATCGCGTCGGCGACGGGGACGTAGATCCGGAACCGCGTTCCCTTCCCGGGCGCGCTGTCCACCTCGAGGCCGCCGCCGTGCTGCTTGACGAGACCGTAGAGCGTGGCCAGCCCGAGCCCGGTTCCCTTCCCCGGCGGCTTGGTCGTGAAGAACGGCTCGAACATGTGCGCCCGGGTCTCCTCGTCCATGCCGATCCCGGTGTCGCCCACCGCGAGGCAGATGTGATCGCCGGCGCGCAGCGCTCCCCACGTCAAGCGCTGCTCTTCGCTGAGCGACACGCGGCTCGTCTCGATCCGGAGGACGCCGCCGTCGGGCATCGCGTCGCGCGCATTGGTCACGAGGTTGAAGAGGATCTGCTCTACCGCGTGCAGGTCGGCGCGTACCTCTGGGAGATCGGCCGAGGCGGCGATCACGATCTCCACGTCGGCCGGGAGGATCCGCCGCAGGAACCCGCACAGGTCCGAGACAAGCCCATCCAGGTGCACCGGTTGCAGGTCAAGGCTCGAGCGCCGCGCGAAGCCGAGCAGCTCCTTCACCATCACGCGGCCGCGCAGGGCCGCCGCCGTCACGTCGCGGAGGTCCGCCTGCGCGTCCACGCCATCGGGCGGCAGGGCCTTCGCGAGCAGCTGAGCGTTCGCGAGAATGATGGTGAGCAGGTTGTTGAAGTCGTGTGCGATGCCGCCCGTCAGCTGACCGATCGCCTCCATTTTCTGCGACTGCCGCAGCTGCTCCTCCAAGGCGCGCCGATCGGTCACGTCCTCCGCGATCGTCTCAAAGCACTCGATCGAGCCGTCGCGCCGCCGCACCGCGCGTCCCGACAGCCGGACCAGGATCCGCTCGCCGCCGCGGCGCCGCCACGTCACCTCGGCGCCCTCGACCACGTCACTCGTGTCGAAGCGGCCGAGGAGCCGCCGGCGCTCCTCGGGGTCGGCGTACACGGCGGTCGCGAGCTCGACGGCGAGCAGCTCATCCTCGGACGCGTAGCCGAGCATCTTCACGAGCGCGGGGTTGACGCTGAGAAACCGCCCGTCGAGTGAGGACCGGTAGATCGCATAGGCGGCGTGCTGGATCAGGGCGCGATGGCTCTCCTCCGACCGGCGCAGGGCCTCCTCCGCCCGGCGCCGCTCCGTGACGTCGGTGCCGACGCCGATCACGCCCGTCACGACGCCGGCCCCATCGCGCACCGAGGAGTACCAGGTCTCAAACACCACGCCGAACATTTCGACCGTGGAAGAAAACGTCTCGCCGGCGAGCGCGCGGCGTACGTCCCCAAGTGCCTGCGGCAGATCCGCGTACAGCTCGAACGCCGATCGCCCGATGAGCAGGCCGGGCCGTAGGCCGAGGGCGTCGAGCGCGCGTCCCTCGACCATGGTGAACACGCCGTGACGGTCGAGCGCGAACAGCACGAGTGGCGCGCCGGCGATGACCGTGCGCAACCGCGCCTTGTTCTCCCGCAGTGCCCGCTCCTGGCGCCGCCGCTCGGTGACGTCGCGGGCGTTGACGATGAGGTGCGCGGAGCCGTTCTGGTCCACGCGTGCCTGGCCCACGGCCTCGAGCACCCGCCACGACCCGTCCTGCGCCCGAAACCGGAACTGCGCGCCCTGTGGCGTCGCCGGATGCCGGATCGCGCGGGCCAGCGCCTCGCCCACCACCGGGATGTCGTCGGGGTGCACGTAGTCGAAGGCGTTGCGCTCGAGCAGCTCGCCCGGCGGGTAGCCGAGCACGCGCTCCACGGACGGGCTGGCGTAGCGGAAGACCCCGTTGTCGCCCACGATCGTGACGATGTCCGAGCCGTGCTCGATGAGGGAGCGAAAGTGCTCCTCGCTGCGGCGCAGCGCGTCCTCCGTGCAGCCGCGGTCGATCGCGGTGGCGAGGACGTTCGCGATGGCTTGCAGGAAATGCGTATCCTGAATCGTGAACTCGCGCCGCACGGCGGTGTGCGCGCCCAAAATCCCGAAGGGGCGGTCCTTGCCGTGCACGATCACGCTCAGGCTCGACGCCACACCGTGCGCCGCGAGGAGCGGTGCGCTCCCGAACCGCGCGTCGCTCCTCAGGTCCTCCACGACCACCTGCCCCGTGGAGCGCAGCACGTACCCCGAATGCGAGTCGGCGTCTGCGGGGAGCACCGTGCGACCCACCACACCCTCTCCCCACCCCACACCGGCGCGCAGCAGCAACGTGCGACTCTCCGGACGGAGCTCCAGCACGCTCCCGAATGGCACCTCGAGCACGCGTGCGGCGAGCACGACCGCGGCCAGGATCAGGTCCTCGACCGGGGCTCCGGCCAGGGCCTGCTGCCCGAGGTGCGCCACCGCTTCCTGCTGTCGCGCGATGGCGCGCAGCTGCGCCTCCGTCCGCGACAGCTGGGCGTCCCGCACGGCATCGTCCTGCCGCAGCAGTCTGAACCGGTTGGTGCCCACGTTGGCGCTCGTCTCCCACGAAGTCCCAGGAAATGATGATCGAGAGTCGTTCCGGGCCATCAAGACCAGAGTCGGGTCGTACAAGCTTGCACATCGAGGCGGCCTTTTCCATTATGGCGGCCACAGCGAGCCGGTGCGCTGGATCACCGCGCCCGCCTCACGTGAGCCCAGGGCGTACGCGATACCCGGAGCCGCCATGACCGAGTACGGGATTCTGCAGGACCTGGCGGTCATCTTCGCGGTTTCCCTGCTCGTCATTCTGCTGTTCCACCGCGTCAAGCTCCCCGCCCTGCCGGGGTTCATCGTCGCCGGGGTGCTGCTGGGCCCCAACGCGCTCGGCTTGGTGTCCGACGTCCACCAGGTCGAGAGCCTGGCCGAAGTCGGCGTCATCCTCCTGCTCTTCACGATCGGCATCGAGTTCTCCCTCAGCCGGCTGCGTGAGATGGTGCGCCAAGTGGCTGTGGGAGGCGGGTCGCAGGTGGGCCTCACGGTCGGGCTCAGTGCGCTGGTCGCGGTCGCGCTCCACCTGAGGTGGCAGGTGGCGGTGCTCCTGGGGTTCCTCGTGGCACTGTCCAGTACCGCGATCGTCCTCAAGGGACTGACCGACCAGGGCGAAATCGACGCGCCGCACGGCCGGCTCGCGACCGGCGTGCTGATCTTCCAGGACCTGTGCGTCGTTCCGATGATGCTCGTCCTCCCGTTCCTGGCCGGGCGGTCGGGCGGCGGAGCCACGGGGCTGCTCTTGGCGCTCGGCAAGGCCGTGCTGGTCGTGATCGGCGTTCTGGTCCTGGCCCGTACCGTCGTCCCGCGCGTCCTTGCCGAGATCCTCGAGCCCCGCCAGGAACGCCCCCAACGCGAGCGACGCCCCCGCCGCAGCCGTGCCGAGGGCCGTAAGCGTCCCCACGAGAATCACGGCGATGAGGAACAACTCCCGGCTTCTGGTCTTGAGGATCTCGGCGAG
>DATHGL010000399.1:0-8106 GCA_035317625.1 Gemmatimonadales bacterium
AAGCCGCAGCACGTCTCCGCATTCGGGAGCTCGACCAGCTCGGCACCCTTCACACGGCGCAGCAGGCGTCGCGGCTCGGTCCTGATCCCCAGGTCGCGCAGGCCGTGGCAGGCGTCGTGCCAGGTGAGTCGCCCGGAGAAGCTCGCCCCCACGTCCTCCACGCCCAGTCGGTTCACGAGGAAGGAGCTGAGCTCGTGCGTCCGCTCCGCCACCCCCCGCGCCCGCGCCCGCCAGCCGCCATCGTCGAACAGCTGGTGATAATGGTGCACCATTGCCGTGCACGAGCCCGACGGGCTGACGATCGCGTCGGCCGTGCTCGATTCGAAGATCTCGATGAGTCGCTGGGCGAGGGTGCGTGCCGCCGGGCGGTAGCCGGTGTTGAACGCCGGCTGCCCGCAGCACGTCTGGCGCTCGTCGAACTCCACCACGCACCCCAGCCGTCGGAGCACTTGGACGGTGCCCACGGCCGCCGACGGCCAGAGCTGATCGGCCAGACACGTCACGAACAGCGAGACGCGCATGTGACGACCCCCTTCACGTAATCGGCTGCGCCGTGGTCCCCTCCCCCGAAGGCGCGGGGGACCGAGTCGAGCGACGGGTAGCGATGCGTGATCAGCGATGCGACGTCCACCTGCCCGCGCTCGATCAATTGTAAGGCGCGGACATACGTGGACGGACGGCCGTCGCGCTCGAACCCGCCCGAGGCGCCGACCGGCGCGAGCAGCGTCGGCTCGAGGAACTGGAGCTGGCTCAGAACGCTCAGGTCCACACCCGCGTGGCCGTGTCCGTACAACAGGACCGTGGCCTGCTTCCGGACGAGCCCCGGGATGGCCGCGAACGCCAGCCCGGAGCCTGTGGCCTCGATGAGCAGCTCGGCACCGCGTCCTTGGGTTCGCTCGGGCACGACCTCCGCCAGGTCGCGAGCGGCAGGATCGATCGCTTCCGCTCCGAAGCGCTCCGCCAGCGCGCGTTTGCCGGGGGCGGGCTCGCTCACGAGCAGCGATCCGTCGTACCCGAGTACGTTGCGCAGATACTGCACCCAGAGCAGACCTGCGGGGCCCGCCCCGCAGATCAGCGCGTGGCGAACCTGCCTGCCCGTGTCGCCTTGCACGGCATAGCGCGCGGGGGTGCGGGTGAGCACGTCCGACGAGTGCACCACGCAGCCCAGCGGCTCCGTGAGCGCGGCCGTGGCGCCATCCAGGTCGGGGTCGGTGCACACGGCATTGACCGCCGGGATGGTCAGGTACTCGGCGAACCCGCCGGGGAGTCCGGTGATCCCGTGCTCGCGGTAGAGCTCGCACTGGTGCGAGTCTCCGCTCGCGCAATACTCGCACAGTGGCGCGCGCGCCTCGCTCACGCAATTCCTTCCCTGGTCGACCACCACATGGTCTCCCGCTGCTAGATCGGCGACGTCACCGCCCGCCTCTTCCACGACGCCCGCGATCTCGTGCCCGAGGATCTGCGGCTCGTCGGCGAGTGGGATCGGCCGCCCCCGGCGGTCGCGGTTGTAGTTGGCATGCCCGGCAAAGATGTGGAAGTCGGTGCCGCAGAGCCCCACCCCGGTGACGCGCACCAGAACCTCCCGGGGCCCGGGCGCGGGGCAGGGGACGTCGCGCAGCTCGACGCGACCGGCCTCGCACAGCACGGCCGCTCTCATTGCTCGAGCACGAGCACGCTCGCAATGGTGCTGGCTGGCACGCGGGGCACCTGCACCACGGGCCCCGAGTCCGACTGTTCGACGGTGAGTGCCTTCCCGTCGGCGAGGAGGTACGCGCGCACCGGTTTCTCTTTCATCCCGGTCAATGCCAGTCGACCGTCCTTCGGCCAGTCGAAGACGTGGGCGTAGACTCTTCCCGGCTTGACGGTGTAGCGACCCCAGGCCGGCAAGCCGTACGGGCTCACGCTGGTGCCGTAGATCGCCTCGCCATTGGCGTTCAACCACTCGCCCATTTCGTGCAGCCGAGACACGATGGGCGAGGGAATGATGCCGTCGGCCGTCGGGCCGACATTGAGAAGGAAGTTGCCACCCTTGGAGGCGACGTCGATCAGCGTGCGCACCAGGGTCCGTGTGTCTTTCCAGTCGTCGTCGTACGACTTGAATCCCCAGGTGTCGTTCATCGTCATGCACGTCTCCCAATCGACGCCGGGGAGCCCCTCGGGCGGAACCTGCTGCTCGGGCGTGCCGAAGTCGCCGAGCCCGATGTGCCCTTCCTGGTTGAGGCCGCTCAGGCCCTGGCGGGTGTGCCCCACGCGGTTGTTGACGATCAGGCTCGGGCGGATGGCGCGGACGTAGCCGTACAAATCCCGTCCACGCTCGTCACTCCAGTCCGCGACCCACTCGCCGTCGAACCAGAGCACGTCGATCTCGGGATACTGCGTGAGCAGCTCCTTGAGTTGCGGCTTCATGTATGTCTCGACGTAGCGACCGAAGTTGGGATTGGTGTACGTCCTCGAGTTGTAATCGGGGAAGTTCGGGCCCTGCGCATCTGGGTGATGCCAGTCCATGATCGAGTAGTAGACGCCGAACCTGAGCCCGGCGCGATGAGCCGCTTGCGCCAGGGCCTTGATGGCATCCCGGCGGTACGGCGTGGCGTCGACGATGTCGTAACGTGACACCTTGGAATCGAAGATGGCGAAGCCGTCGTGGTGCTTGGACGTGATGATGATGTACTTCATCCCGGCGTCCTTGGCGATGCGCGCCCACTCGTCGGCGTCGAACCGCGTGGGGTTGAAGCGGTGGATGTACTCCTCGTAGTCCGAGATCGGGACGTGCGCCCGGCTCATGATCCATTCGCCGATCCCGGGGATCCGCTCGCCTTTGTGAGTGCCGGCCGGCACGGCATAGGCGCCCCAGTGGATGAACATCCCAAACCGCGCTTCACGCCACCAGGCCATGCGATCGGAGGCCTGGGCGGAGGCGCGCCCGGCGCCCAGGCTGAGCAACGATATCAGGACAAGCAGACGGTGCGCCGACATGAGCTCTCCGGAGGTTGTGGAGGTTAGTGGAAGATGCCGCACACTAGCCTCCCTGCCACGCCGGCCCGTCCGGGTACGTGTATCGCGCCAGACTCTCGGGCTTCATCGTGATGCTGTACCCCGGTGCGGTGGGCGGCAGGTAATGGCCGTTGCGAATCACGACCGGGTCCACAAAATGCTCGTGCAGGTGGTCCACGTACTCGACGACGCGATCCTCGAGCGATGCGCTGACGCAGAGGTAGTCGAAGATTGCGAGGTGCTGCACGTACTCGCACAGGCCCACCCCGCCGGCGTGCGGGCAGACGGGGATGCCGAACTTCGCGGCGAGGAGCAGCACCGCCAGGACCTCGTTGACGCCGCCCAGCCGGCAGCTGTCGATCTGGCAGAATCGAATCGCGCCGGCCTGCATCAGCTGCTTGAACATGACGCGGTTGTGGCATTGCTCGCCGGTCGCGACGCCGATCGGCGTGATGGCCCGCGCGATGGTCGCGTGGCCCAGCACGTCGTCCGGGCTGGTCGGCTCCTCGATCCACCAGGGCTCGAACCGGGCCAGCTCGCGCATCCAGGCGATCGCCTCGCCCACGTCCCAGACCTGGTTGGCGTCGAGCATGAGCTTCTTGTCCGGCCCGATCTCCTGCCGGACGAGGGCCACGCGCCGCAGGTCGTCGGCGAGGTCGCGACCCACCTTGATCTTGAAGTGCGACCACCCGCGCGCGACCCCCTCGCGGCACAGCCGCCGGATCTTGTCGTCGGGATAGCCGAGCCAGCCGGCCGACGTCGTGTAGGCGGGGTAGCCGCGGCGCTGGATCTCCGTTTCCCGCTTCGCACGTGTGGGCTCGTGCGTCCGCAGCACGTCGAGCGCTTCGTCTGGAGTGAGCGCGTCCGTGACGTACCGGAAGTCGATGCAGCGCACCAACTCCTCCGGGGACATGTCGGCAAGCAGCCGCCACAGCGGCTTGCCTTCGGCCTTGGCGTAGAGGTCCCACACGGCGTTCACGAGTGCGGCCGTCGCCAGATGGACCACTCCCTTTTCCGGTCCCACCCACCGGAGCTGGGAATCGCCGGTCAGGCGCCTCCAGAAGCGCGCCATGTCGGCCTTGATGGCCTCGAGCGTCAGCCCCTGCACCAGCGGCGCGAGCGAGCGGACGGCCGCAACACACAACTCATTCCCCCGCCCGATGGTGAAGGTGAGGCCATGGCCTTCCAACCCGTCCCGACGATCGGTGGAGAGGACGACGTAGGCCGCCGAGTAGTCGGGATCCGGGTTCATGGCGTCGGAGCCGTCCCGCGCTCGCGAGGTCGGAAACCGGACGTCGCGCACGTCCACGCGCGTGATCGTGGTGGCAAGGGGAGGCGACACGGCCGGCCGGGTCACATCGCGGTGAAGCCGCCGTCGACGGGCAACGCGACGCCGGTGACGAAGGACGCTTCGGGGGAGACCAGCCAGAGCGCAGCCGCGGCGCACTCCTCGGGCGTGCCCAGGCGTCCCATCGGCTGCGCCGCCGCGTATCCCGCCCAGGCGGCGCCGGGATCGGGCATGGCGTCCGCGAACTGGCGGAGCATCGGCGTGTCGATGATTCCAGGGCAGAGGGCGTTCACGCGGATGCCCCCCCCTCGGGTGGCATAGTCGAGCGCCAGCGCTTTGGCCAGCATCACGACGGCGCCCTTGGAGGCGCAGTACACCGGGGAATCGGTCTGCGCCACGAGCCCCGTCTTGCTCGCCGTGAAGAGCAGCACGCCGCCGTCCGGTTGTCCGAGCATGATCGGAATGGCGTGGCGGGCGGCGTAGAGCGGGCCCTTCACGTTCACGGCCAGGAGGCGGTCGATTTCCTCGTCGGAGCTGTGCGAGAGCAGCTTGGGCAGGGTGACGCCGGCATTGCAGAACAGGATGTCGAGCCGGCCGTAGCGCTCGACACACACGTCGATCATGCGCTCGTTGTCGGCGCGACGGCTCACGTCCGCGTGGACGAAGCAGGCGGTGCCACCCGCGCGCGCGATGGCGCGCACCACGGCGTCCGCCTCCGTATCCTGTACGTCCGTCAGCACGAGGCGGGCGCCCTCCTGCGCGAAGCGCAGGGCACTGGCCCGCCCGATGCCGCTGCCGGCGCCGGTGATGACGGCCGCCTGGCCCTCGAGCGTTCGGCTAGGGCTGGCCACGGAGCCGTTGGCGTGCGGTGCCGAGGCCCTCGATGCCGAGCTCCACGTCGTCGCCAGCGACGAGGTAGCGCGGCGGGCTCTGCCCGAGTCCCACGCCGGGCGGTGTGCCGGTGGAAATGATGTCGCCGGGCAGGAGCGTCATGAACTGACTGATGTAACTGACGAGCGTCGGCACGTTGAAGACGAGCTCGCGCGTCGAGCTGGACTGTTTGGTCTCACCGTTCACCTTGAGCCATATGGGAAGGTCGTGCACGTCCCGGATCTCGTCCGGTGTGGCGAGAAATGGTCCGAGTGGCGCGAACGTGTCGCAGCTCTTGCCCTTCACCCACTGGCCCCCGCGCTCGAGCTGGAAGGCCCGTTCAGAGTAATCGTTGTGGAGCACATAGCCGGCCACGTACTCCAGCGCCCTGGCCCGCTCGACGTACGCCGCCCGGCGACCGATGACCACCGCCAGCTCCACCTCCCAGTCCACTTTGGTGCCGTGCTTCGGGATGATGACGTCGTCGTTCGGACCAACGATCGCGCTGGTCGCCTTGAAGAACAGGACCGGCTCATCCGGCACCGGCATGCCGGATTCGCGGGCGTGGTCGCGGTAGTTGAGTCCGACGCACACGATCTTGCTCGGCCGCGACACCGGAGGCCCCAGGCGCACGTCATCGGGGACGACGGGCGCGCCCGCCCCCCCGTGTGCGAGCCAACGGGCGAGCCGCTCGAGACCGCCCGAACCGAAGAACGCCTCGTCGTAGTCGCCGCCTCCGTCAGAGCCGGACGTGTCGATGCGCCTGCCATCGGGCAGAATCAGGCCGGGTCGCTCCCGGCCCGGTGCTCCGAATCGAATGAGTTTCATCGCTTACATCTTCAGGGTCACGAAGCCGCCGTCGATGGCGTAGTTGCTGCCCGTCACGAAGGCGCCGGCGTCGGAGCAGAGAAACAGCGCGAGCTCGGCGAGCTCCTCCGGCCGGCCCATACGGCCGATCGGCTGCGTCCGCGACAGCTCCTCGAACATCTCCCGCTCCCGGCCCGGATAGTTCTTTGCCAGGAAGCCGTCCACGAAGGGCGTGTGGACCCGTCCGGGGGCGATCGAGTTGCACCGGATGCCGTGCGCCACGTAGTCGCGGGCGACCGAGTATGTCATGGTCAGCACCGCGCCCTTGGTCATCGAGTAGGCGAACCGGTCCGGAATGCCGACGCTCGAGGCCACCGAAGCGATGTTGAGGATCACGCCACCGCGCCCTTTCATCGCCGGCACCACGGCCTTCATGCAGTTGAAGACGCCCTTCACGTTCACGGCGTAGAGGCGATCGAAGTCCTGCTCCGACGTCTGCTCCACGTTGCCTACGTGCGCGATCCCCGCGCTGTTCACGAGGATGTCCGGCATTCCGAGCCGCTGCCCGATGGCCTGGAACGCCCGCTCGACGTCGGGCGGCCGGCTCACATCGCACGGGACGGAGATGGCGCTCGCGCCGCACGCCTCGATCTGGCGCACCGTCTCCTCAGCCAGCGGCTCCGCGATGTCGACGACGGCGACGCGGGCGCCCCCCTGCCCGAAGCGCAGGGCAATCGCCCGTCCGATGCCCGAGCCACCGCCGGTCACGATCGCGACCTTGCGCTCGACTTCGCTCATAGTCGGTATACGCGCATCGCGTTGTCGGCGTAGAAGCCACGCCGCTCTGCCGCGGTCCATCGCGCCGTGAAGCGGTCCGTGAACCCGTACCAGTCACCGTAGCTGCCAGCCAGGGTGAGAACCGGCCAATCGCTCCCGTACAGCACGCGCTCGGTCCCGAAGGCCTCGAACACCGTCGTGGCGTAGGGGATGAGATCCGCCTCGCGCCACCGCTCCGGCTCCGCTTCGGTGAAGAGGCCCGAGAGTTTGCAGCACACGTTTTCCTCGGCGGCGAGATGGGCCAAGTCGCTCCGCCACGGCTCGAGACGCCCATGCCGGATCGCGGGCTTGCCGCAATGGTCCAGGACGAAGCGGGTGTCGGCGCAGCGGCGCACGAGGTCCGTGACCTCCCGCAGCTGATCGTGCGTCACGCAGAGGTCGAAGGCAAGGCCCCGCCGTCCGACCGCGCGGACCCCCTCCACGAACGCCGGCTGCAGAGCAAACCCGGCGGGTTGCCCCTGGATGTTCTGGCGAATGCCTTTGACCCGGGGACACGCGGACACCTCCTCCAGCGCACGATCGCGCTCGCTCGCGTCCGCGAGATCGGCGAAGGCCACGATGCCGGCGATCCGCGGCTCCAGGCCCACGAGGCGCTCGACGAACTGCACTTCTATCCGAGCCTCCTCGGGGAGACAATTGCACTCTACGAACACGAGCTGAGTGATCGCGATCCCGTCCGTCGCGCCCGCGTAGTCGGACGGGAGGAACGCCCGATCGAGCGCTGGCACGCCCCTGAGCCATGGGTAGTCAAGCTCGCCGGGGTTCCAGAAGTGCACGTGGGAGTCGACTATCTGCACCGCCGCCCCCTCGCCCAATTGCGGATTGCGGATTTCGGATTGGGGATTCGACGTCCGCCATTCCATTCCGCAATCCACAATCCGCAATCCGCAATCACGTTGCCGCCCACCTTGCCCGCACTCGATCCAGCGCCACCGCCAGCACGATGATGGCGCCGATGATGATCTCCTGGATGTAGTTCGGCCAGCCCATCTGCTGGCACCCATTGCGCAGGAAGGCCATGATGAGCGCCCCCACCACCGAGCCGAACACGCTTCCCTCGCCGCCCTGCAAGCTCCCACCGCCGATCACCACTGCCGCAATGACGTCCAGCTCGGTGCCGACCGCCACGGTGGGGTCTCCTTGCCGGAGACGAGACAGCTGCATCACACCGGCCAGCCCGAACAGCAGGCCGGCGGAGCCGTAGATCATGAGCTTGAGTCGGTCCGTGGCGATGCCGCAGGCGCGCGCTGCCAATTCGTTGGATCCGACCGCGAACACGCGCCGCCCGAAGACCGTCCGGCGGAGCACCG
>DATHGL010000400.1:0-13704 GCA_035317625.1 Gemmatimonadales bacterium
CGCGGTCGATCGGGCTCACGATCGACATGAGGTGGAACACGTCCTCCGGGCCCCGCCAGTGGGGCAGAGGGACCACCAGCACCTCGTCCACGCCGTCCGCCACGAGCTCGCGCAACTGGTCGATGCCAGCGTCGTTGGTGCGGTAGCCGCGGCCGACGGCCAGCGTGCGCTCGTCGATCCAGCAGACGTCTCCACCTTCCACCCTGCCGTCGCCGGTAATGCGGCCCAGAATCGGGATCCCCGCGGCGCCGAAGGCGGCCTCCTGAGCGGCAGGCTCGGTGCGCCGCTGCGGCTTCCCCATGTTGCAGAGAATGACGCCGCGATCGCTCACGATGGAGGCGTCGCGCGCGTACAGCGAGTCGAGGCCCACGCGCTGGTCGGGCGGGAGGCACAGCGTCTCGACGCCGGCCGCCTCGAGCAGTGCGAGGAAGCGCTCGTACTCGGCGACGGCGGCCGCGAAGTCGGGGCGGGCGAGGTAGCGCAGGTCGTGCCACTGGCGATCGATGGTCGTGTCGCTTCCAAACGCATCGCGCGCGTGCTTCACCGCGACCCGCCGGAGCGTGCCCACATCCGACTGTCCCCCGACCGTCCGCATCGTCGCTGGCCGTCCTGTCCAAGTCGCACCAAGTTTACCCGTGTTCCCGCTACCTGTCATTCAGGGGAGACCACCATGCAAGATCGGACGCTCGACCGCCGCGGGTTTCTCGCATACACGGTGATGAGCGGTGCCGCGGCAGCCTCCGGGCCTGTGCTGCCGGCGCTCGCACGCGGAGTCCGGCGGTCGCCCACGTCGCCGGCGCCGCCGTTCGAGCTCGAAGAGGCGACCATCGCCGGGCTGCAGGCGGCCCTCGCATCCGGGAAGTACACCGCCCGCGCACTCGCGGCGGCCTACCTTCAGCGGATCGAGGACCTGGACCGGAAGGGGCCCACCCTGCGCGCGGTGCTCGAAGCCAACCCCGACGCGCTCGCCCAGGCTACCGCGCTCGATGCTGAGCGCAAGGCGAAAGGTCCCCGCGGGCCACTGCACGGCATCCCGATCCTGGTGAAGGACAACGTGGCGACGCGGGATCGGATGCAGAGCACCGCCGGCTCGCTCGCGCTGGTGGGCGTCGCCCCGCCGCGCGACGCGTTCGTGGTGGAGCGGCTCCGCGCCGCCGGCGCGGTGATCCTCGGCAAGGCGAACCTGTCCGAATGGGCGAACTTCCGCTCGACCCATTCGTCGAGCGGCTGGAGCGGGCGCGGCGGGCAGTGCCGCAATCCCTATGCGCTCGACCGCACGCCCTCGGGCTCGAGCTCCGGCTCGGGCGCGGCCGTCTCCGGCAATTTGTGTGCGGTGGCGATCGGGACTGAGACCGATGGCTCCATCGTGTCGCCGTCCACGTGCTGCGGCATCGTGGGCATCAAGCCGACGCTCGGTCTGGTGAGTCGGGCCGGGATCATCCCGATCGCGCACAGTCAGGACACCGCCGGCCCGATGGCTCGCACCGTCGCCGACGCTGCCACCCTGCTGGGAGCGCTGACCGGCGTGGATCCGCGTGACGATGCGACCGCCGCGAGCGCCGGACAGTCACCCGCCGACTACGCCGGCTTCCTCGATCCGGCGGGCTTGCAGGGAGCACGCCTCGGCGTGTGCCGCGCCCGGTTCATGGGCTACAGCCCCGCCACCGACGCGCTCATGGAAGGCGCGATCGACACCCTCAAGCGGCTCGGCGCCGTGATCGTCGATCCCGCGGATATCACCACCGCGGGCCAATCCGACGACTCGGAGTTCGCGGTGCTGCTCTACGAGTTCAAAGCGGACTTGAACCGCTATCTCGCCGGGTTGGCCCCCGGCGCGCCCGCCAAGACGCTCGCCGACCTGATCGCGTTCAACGAGGGCGCGAAGGACAAGGAAATGCCCTACTTCGGGCAGGATATCTTCGTCCAGGCGGAGGCCAAAGGGCCGCTCACCGACCAGGATTACCTCCGCGCGCTCGACAAGAACCATCTGCTCATGCGCGCGCAGGGAATCGACGCCGTGATGGCCGAGCACCGGCTCGACGCGTTGATCGCGCCGACGGGAGGGCCGCCCTCGCTGATCGACCTGGTGAACGGCGACCCGGGGGGCGGCGGGAGCTTCTCGAGCCCGGCGGCCGTCGCTGGCTATCCGCACGTGACCGTTCCGATGGGCTACGTCCGTGGGCTGCCGGTCGGGCTGTCGTTCGTGGGGCGGCCGTGGAGCGAGGGCACGCTCATCAAGCTCGCTTTCGCGTACGAGCAGGCGACGAAGGTGCGGCGGCCGCCGCGCTTCGCACCGTCGGCCGACCTATCCGGAGGAGCCGTGTAGGCGTTGCACTTCGCGGTGCCGGAAGCACGTCACGAGGTGATCGTTCACCATGCCGACGGCCTGCATGAAGGCGTAGCAGATGGTGGGTCCGACAAAGCGGAACCCGCGCTCCACCAGAGCGGCGCTCATGGCGTCCGACTCGCGGGAGCGGGCGGGAAGGTCGCGCAACGTGCGCCGGCGGTATTGCTTGGGCGCCCCGCCCACGAAGCCCCAGAGAAACGCGGCGAAGGTGCCTTGCTCCTCTTGGAACGCGAGGAAGGCCCGGGCGTTTCCGATCGCGGCGTTCACCTTCTGCCGGTTGCGGACGATCCCCGGATCTTTCAAAAGCTGCGCGATCTTCTTGCGATCATAGCGGGCCATACGCTCGGGGTCGAATCCGTCGAAGGCCTCGAGGAACCGCGCGCGCTTGTGCAGGATGACACGCCAAGAGAGGCCGGCTTGGAAGCCGTCCAGCACGAGCTTGGCGAACAGGTCGCGGTCGCCGCGCAGGGGAACGCCCCACTCCTCGTCGTGGTAGGCGAGCATCAGCGGGTCGTCGCCGCCAGCCCAGCAGCGCTTGATCACGGCGCGGCGACGCGCAACCAAACGGCAAGGTTATCGGACCCGGTCACCTGAGCGCCTCGGCGTGCGCGTGATGAATTGTGCACCGCCCCCCGTGCCGCGGCCAGTAGCAACTAGATTGCAGCGATGCGGTATCTCCGAGTGGTCGAGGAAGGTGGTCGCTACGTCGCCGCGCTGGCCGAAACGGCGACGCCCCTGCCCGCGGCCGGCGAGGTGCTGATCCGGGTCGCCGCCTCCGGGGTGAACCGTGCGGACCTCCTGCAGATCGCCGGGCGCTACCCGCCGCCGCCCGGCGAGTCCGAAATTCCCGGTCTCGAGATCTCCGGCACGCTCGACGAGACGGGGAAGCCGGTCTGCGCCCTGCTCGCCGGCGGGGGGCACGCGGAGTACGTCGCCGCGCCGCTGGGACAGGTGTTTCCGGCGCCCGCGGGTCTCGACCTCGTCACCGCGGCGGGCATCCCCGAAGCGTTCCTCACGGCGTTCGTGAATCTGGTCGTGGAAGGCGGCCTGGCGCAGGGCGCGACGCTGCTGGTGCACGCCGGCGCGTCCGGGGTGGGGCTCGCGGCCATCCAGGTCGCGAAGCTCGCCGGCGCGCGGGTCGCCGCCACGACTCGCAGCGCCGATAAGGTGGGATCGCTCGAGGCGGCGGGAGCGGATCTCGCAGTCGACACGTCCCGACTCGACGTGGTGACGGAGGTCGAGACCCGGTGGGGGCGGGACGTCGTGGACGTGGTGCTCGATCCGGTGGGTGCGTCGAGCCTGGCGGGCGACCTGCGCGTTCTCAAGGTTGGCGGGCGGATCGTGGTCATCGCCACCATGTCGGGCGCCGAAGTGAACCTCGACCTCGCACTGCTCATGAGAAAGCGCGCCCGGCTCGTGGGCTCTACGCTCCGGTCCCGGAGTCGCGCCGAGAAGGCGACTCTCGTGAACCGGTTTCGGGACGAAATGCTTCCGGGCTTCGCCACGGGGAAGGTGCGCGTCCCGGTGGACTCGATGTTCCCGGCCGAGCGGGCCGCGGAGGCGTTTCAGCGGATGCGGGAGAACCGCAACATCGGCAAGATCTTGATCGCCTGGGGGCGCGACTGATGTATCTTCTGCGGCCGTGAAGTCAGCCCGCGCGCGGAGCACGATCTACGCCCTGGCGTTCGCGGCCGCGTGTCGCGGCACCCGCACGTCGGCCGCCGCTCGGGTCGCGGCGCCGGATACGGTCTCCCGACCGGACGCGCTGAATCTGTACGGTGCGGCCGGGGTGAACGCGCTCTCGGCCTCCGCGGCCCGGGCTCGACCGCTCGTGTACGTGCCGAATTCCCACGACGGCACGGTCACCATCATCGACCCGCGCCGCTATCGTGCGGTGCGCACCTTTGCCACCGGCGCCCTGCCGCAGCACGTGGTCCCCTCCTACGATCTCACGACCCTTTGGGTCGCGAACAACCGGGGCAACAGTCTGACGCCGATCGACCCGTCGACCGGTCGGGAGGGACCGAGCGTGCCCGTCGCGGATCCCTACAACCTGTACTTCACGCCGGACGGCCGCTTCGCCATCGTCGTGGCCGAGCGACGCCGGCGGCTCGATTTCCGGGACGCGAAGACGATGGCGCTGGTGCAATCGGTCGCGCTGGGGTGCAAGGGTGTGGACCACATGGAATTCACGGCGGACGGGCGGTTCGCGATCGCGACCTGCGAGTTCTCCGGGCAGCTCGTGAAGCTCGACGTCGGGTCGCGCTCGGTCGTAGGCTACCTCACCCTCGATCCCGGAGGACTGGCCGGCGCCAGTATGCCGCAGGACATCCGCTCGTCCGCGGACGGCCGGGTGTTCTACGTCGCCGATATGAAAGCAAACGGCGTGTATCTGGTGGACCCCGAGGGATTCCGCCGCCTCGGGTTTATCGCGACCGGGAAGGGGACGCACGGGATCTATCCGAGCCGCGACGGGCGCTTCATGTTCGTCACGAACCGCGGCTGGAACACGACCGCTGGGGGACGCCACGGGCCCGGGTCCATCAGCGTGCTCGACCCGCGGACCCGACGCGTCGTGGCGACGTGGCCGGTGCCGGGCGGCGGCAGTCCCGACATGGGGAACGTGAGCGCCGACGGGAAGGAGCTCTGGGTGTCGGGCCGCTACGACGATGAAGTGTACGTGTTCGACACGGAGACGGGGCGACTCACGCACCGCATCAAGGTTGGCCGGGAGCCGCACGGGCTCTGTGTCTGGCCGCAGCCCGGCCGTTATTCCCTTGGGCACACGGGGAACATGAGATAGGCGAACGACGTCGAGCAGAGGCGTCACGCAAAGGCGTCGCGCAAAGGCGTCACGCAGAGACGTGGGGGTGGGATGAATCGGATCAAAGGAAAGCTGATTCTCGTCACCGGGGCGAGCTCGGGGATCGGCGAGGCGTGTGCCCGGCGGTTCGCGGCCGAAGGGGCGGACCTGGTACTCTGGGCGCGACGGGCCGATCGCTTGGAGCGTCTGGCGGCCGAGCTCGGCTCGGAGCACCGGGTGTCTCTCTCGCTCGCGGTGGTCGACGTGCGGGACCGCGCGGCGGTGAACGGGGCCGCGGAGGCGCTGGTGCGGGCCGGGCGCATCCCCGATGTCCTCGTGAACAACGCCGGGCTCGCGAGCGGCCTCGCCAAGATTCACGAAGGCGATCCCGAGGACTGGGATCGCATGATCGACACGAACCTGAAGGGGCTCCTCAACGTGAGCCGGGTGATCCTGCCGCACATGGTCGCCCGGCGTCGCGGGCACGTCGTGAACATCGGCTCGACCGCCGGACACCAAACGTACCCAATGGGGAACGTGTACAACGCGACGAAGTTCGGCGTGCGCGCCCTCACGGAGGGGATGAATCTCGACGTCGCGGGTACGCCGCTCCGCGTGTCGGCAGTGGACCCGGGGTTCGTCGAGACGGAGTTCTCCGAGGTCCGATTCCACGGGGACAAGGCGCGCGCCGCGACCGTGTACCAGGGGTTCCAGCCGCTCACCGCGCACGACGTCGCGGACGCGATCGCGTACGTCCTCAACCTGCCCGAGCACGTGAACATTCTCGACCTGATCATCGTGCCGACGGCGCAGCGCAACGTGTACGTAGTCGATCGGGAGTCATGAGCGCGCGCCGGAACTCGCCGCGCGCGCCGCCGCGGCGAACCGCCGCACGATCTCGCCGGCCGGCTCGATGCTCGTAATGCCGCTGACGCTCTTCCCCGCCTGCCAGTAGTCCCGCGAGGACGGACCGGCGAAGTGGCTGCGCTTCAGCCGCCACGCCGAATTGAGCGCGTACAGCGCCCGCACGAAGTGCTTGGTGCGGCGGTGTCGCAGTAGCCAGCGGGCGATGGGTCCTGCCTTGGTGCCGACGCGCTCCACGTGCGGCGTGCGGATCACGGCGAGCGGCACGCCGGTGACGCGCTCGGTGAGCACGATGTCGTCCTCCCCCGCCTCGACGATGGCGCGCTTATAGTCGGGGTGGGCCGTACATTCGGTGGTGGCGATGAAGCGGGTGCCGAGCTGCGCGCCCGCGTAGCCCAGGCGGAGCGCCGCGACGAATCCAGCGCCATCGCCGATGCCACCCGCGCACACGAGCGGCACCCCCAGATCGCCCAGCTCGTTCACCAGCTGCTCCGCGCTTTTCGGTCCTGCGTGCCCGCCCGCGCGGTTGTTGACGGCGATCAGGCCCCGGACCCCGGACTCGAGCCCCTTCACGGCCCACTTGCGCTCGGTCACGTCGTGGTAGACGAGACCGCCGACCGGAGCGACGCGGTCCACCACCCACCGCGGCTTGCCGAGCGAAGTGATGAAGAACCGCACGCCTTCTTCCAGCGCGACGTCCACCCAGCGCTTCATGCGATCGAGGTACAGTTGGGAAGACTGCTCGATCAGCACGTTCATCCCGATCGGTTTGGGGGTGAGACGCCGGATCAGCCGAAACCCATCGCGCAGGTCCCGGCCGTGTACGTACACCATCGAGAGCGGCTGGACGATCCCGATACCACCGGCGTCGGACACGGCGGCCACGAGCTCGGGGTTCGAGCAGGGGAACATGGCGCCGCCGATGAGCGGCACTCCGATCCCGGCATCGCGGGTGAGGGCGGTGTCGAAGTGCGTCACCGGCCTGGCACCGGACCGATGCGCCAGCGCACGGTGGCACGAGCCACCACGTCACCGCCCGCGTCCGAGATCACCGACGTGAAGTCGTGCTCGGCCTCCCGACTCGTGTCGGGGATCTCACAGCGCGCTTCGGCGGTGAGGGTGCCACGCGCCTTCTTCAAAAACGCGATGGACAGCGTGGTGGGGATGCTGCGCACGTGGGCGGGCAAGCCGGTCGTGACCGCCAAGCCGCTCGTCACCTCGGCGAGATTCGCGAGCGCGATCGCGTGGATCGAGCGCAGGTGATTGCGCACCGCGCGGCGGTCGGCCATCTGGATCTTCGCGTAGCCGGGGCGGAGCTCCAGCACGCGCGGCCGCACGCTGCCCGTGTAAGGGACCAGGCGCCCCAGCAGCCAGCTGAACAGCCACCTGCCGCCCGGGAGGGGCGCGAGCCGCTCCCACCAGGCGGCGAGATCGATCACGGGGTGGCCGATCCTCCCTGGCCGAGCAGGTAGCGCTCGGTGAAGAGTATGGTGGCGTAGAACTGGAAGTCCTGGTTGCCCTTCTTGCGGAACCCGTGCCCTTCGTCCTTCGCCATGAGATACCACACTGGTACGCTGCGCCGCTTCAGCGCCGCGACCATCTGCTCGGCCTCGCTGCGCGGGACGCGGGGGTCGTTCATCCCCTGAATGATGAAGAGCGGCTTCGTGACCTTGTCCACGTTGTTGAGCGGGGCGGTCCGCTCCATCCAGGCTCGCAGGGTCGAGTCGCGCTCGTCGCCGTATTCCACCCGGCGCAGGTCTTGGCGGTAACCGGAGGTGTGCTCCAGGAAGGTCGCCAAGTTCGAGATGCCGACGACGTCCACGGAGCAGCAGATCGGGGCGTCGTACTGTGTGGCGGTCACGAGCGTCATGTGCCCGCCGTAGCTGCCCCCCGTCACCAGCACGTGATCGGCGTCGAGATCCGGCCGCGTGCGAATCCAGTCGAGCAGGGCGCCGATGTCCTTGTAGGCGCCGTCGCGCCGCACGCCGTTGTCGAGCTTCAAGAACGTCTTGCCGTAGCCCGTCGAGCCTCGGATGTTGGGGAAGATGAGCGCGATGCCGAGCTCGCTCAGGTAGAAGTTGTTGCGGCCGAGGAAACCGGGTCGGGACTGACCCTCCGGGCCGCCATGGATGTTGACGATCACCGGTCGCCGGCCGGCAAACCGCGGGGGCGGCTTGTACAGGAAGCCCGAGATCGCGCGCCCGTCGAAGCTCGCCCAATGCACCAGCTCGGGCTCGGCGAAGGCGCCGGTGTTGAGCCCGGCCGTCTCGCTCTCTGTCCAGCGGGTGATCTTTCCGGTCGCCGGCTCCAGGGAGTACGCGTCGGCGGCAGCGCGGGCGGACGTGTGCGTGAACCCCAGCTCGGCGCCGTTCGGACGCCAGCGGACGTCGGAGATCAGCCCCGTCGGCAGCTTGGGCAGCCGGCGTCCGGCGCCGGTCGCCGTGTTGCTGACGTGCAGCGCGCTCACTCCGTCCTCGTTCGTCACGAAGGCGATCCAGCGGCCGTCGGGGGAGAGGTCGAACTCGTCCACGTCCCAGGGAATGTCGCTGGTGAGAAAACGATAGCGCTTGGTGGCGAGGTCCAGGTAGGCGAGGCGCTGAAACTCCGAGCCCCGGTCCGTCGTGAGATACACGCCCTGGCCGTCACGGCTGAACTGCGCGCCACCGCAGGCGACGCTGTCGCTCGGCTGCTTCGGCGTGAGCAGCGTCTTCTGTCCGCTCGCCACATCCACGACCCAGAGATAGCTCTCGTTGGCCGAGATGCCCTGGAAGAGGAGGATCTGCCGGTCGTCCGGCGACCAGCCGGCCGGCCCGTAGCCGCCGCCTTCCAGCTGGAGGACCATGCGGTCGCTCGTGGGATCGGCCGGGTCCATCACCCAGAGATCGAGATCGCGTCCATTGCGGCGGGTGGACATGTAGGCGTAGTGGGCGCCCTTGTGCGACCACGCGCCGCCGACGTTGCGCGACTTCCCGTCGGTGAGCAACGTGATGTCGCCGCTCGCGACGTCGTAGCGATACTTCTGGAAGAACTCGGCGCCCCCCACGTCTTTCGTGAACACGATGTACCGACCGTCGGTCGGCTGGTACGAGGCGCCGGCGATCGGGTCGGGGAAGAACGTGAGCTGGGTGCGCGCACCACCCGGAAACGCCACGCGGTGCAGCTGGGGCGCGTCGCCGAACCGGGTCCCGATGATCATGGCGCGCCGGGTCGGGTGCCAGTCCCAGAAGGCAGCGGAGCGGAACTCGCCGTACCGACGCGCCGCCTCGGCGACGCCCGCCGGAATCGGCGGGATGCCGTCGATGACGAGGTTGTCCGCGGAGGTCAGGGTGCCGCTCTGGGCGACCGCCGAAGCGACGGGCAAAACCAGCGCGATGAGCAGGGAGCGGGGGAGCTTGGGCATGGCTCGCGTCCTGGAGTCGAAGGGGCGGGGCTAAGTTACGCGCGGGGACACACTCGGCAACGGCCGCTCGCCGAGACGTGGCCCGAACGGTATCTTGCCGCGGGTTTGACGCGCACCACGGGAGCCGATGACGACCAACAGGTATCCGGACAGCCACGTCTTCTATCGGAAGCTGGATCACTCCTATCCGCGGATCGTGCGCGGCGAAGGGTGCTGCCTGTACGACGCGGCCGGCAAACGTTACCTCGATGCGTGCGGGGGCGCCTTCGTGGCGAACCTGGGCCACTCGAACCCGGCCGTCGCCGAGGCGCTGGCGCAACAGGCGCGCCGGTTCGGGTATCTCTCCGGGACCGCCTTCACGCACGAGCCGATCGAGGAGCTCGCGGCGGAGCTCGCGGCCACGCTCCCGGGCGATCTCGACAAGCTGTATTTCCTCTCGTCCGGGTCCGAGGCGGTGGAAGCGGCGCTCAAGCTGGCCCGCCAGTACTGGGTGGAGCGTGGGCTGCCCCAGAAACACAGGATCATCGCGCTCGCCCCCGCGTATCACGGCAACACGCTACTCGCGCTGTCCGCGTCCGCGCGGGAGCATTACAAGGCGCTCTACCGCGAGTGGCTGGTGGACGTGTATCGCATCCCCGCCGCCTATCCGTATCGTTGCGCGTGCGGCGGTCGCGACGCGGGCTGCGCGGTGTGCAGCGGCGCCGTGCTCGAGGAGGCGATCGCGCGGATCGGTGCGGAGCACGTCGCGGCGTTCATCGCGGAGCCGGTGGGCGGCTCCTCGACGGGCGCGTCCACGCCCCGGCCCGAATACTTCCGCCGCATCCGCGAGATCTGTGACCGCCACCAGGTGCTGTTCGTGGCGGACGAAATCCTCGTCGGCGCCGGTCGGACCGGCACCTGGTGGGCGATCGAGCCGTACGCCGTAGCGCCGGACATCATGACGCTGGGAAAGGGGATCGCGGGTGGCTACGCGGCGCTGTCGGCGGTCGCGGCACCCGAGCGGATCATCGACGCGATCGCGAGCGGCTCCGGCAGCTTCATGCACGCGCAGACCTTTTCTCATCATCCCATCGCGTGTGCCGCCGGGCTCGCCGTCGTGCGTCACCTGAAGGAGCACAGGCTGGTCGAGCGCAGCGCCGAGATGGGAACGGTGCTGCACAGGCGCCTCGCGACCCTGAGCGCGCTGTCGCACGTTGGCGACGTGCGCGGGCGCGGGTTGCTCGCCGGCGTCGAGTTCGTCGAGGACAAACCCACGCGTGCGCCGTTCCCGCGTGGCGCGAGGTTCGCGGAGACGTTTACCGAGGCGGCGCAGACAGAAGGGCTCATCGTCTGGCCGAACGTCGGTCACGCGGACGGGACCCAAGGCGATCTCGTGATGATCGCCCCGCCGTTCGTCATCTCCGAGCGCGAGATCGACGAGCTGGTCGCCCTGTTCGCGCGCGCGCTCGAGCGTACGCTGCAGACGCTGAGAGTCGCGGCGAAGTGAGGAGGCACATGACGGCCACCGCCCCGACGCAGTCCAAGGTCACCTACACTTCGGCGAACGTCGACTGGGAGCCGTTCCATCGCCAGTTCGACGACGCCCTGACGCGCGTCCGGGCGCAGCTCGGCCGGGACTATCCGCTCTATATCGGGGGCGAGGCCGTGCCGTCGCCGGTCGAGCCGATCGTGGACACGTCGCCCATCGACAGCGGCGTCGTGCTCGGCCGGTTCGCGAGCGCCACTCCCGAGCACGTCCACCGCGCCGTCGTCGCCGCGAAGGCCGCGCAGCGACCGTGGGCGCGCACGCCGTGGCCTCAGCGGGTGGCTACGCTGCGCAGGGCAGCAGGTCTCATCCGCGAGCGCAAGTTCGACCTGGCCGCCATCATGAGCCTCGAAGTCGGCAAGAGCCGGCTCGAGGCGATGGGGGATGCCGAGGAGTCGGCCGACCTGATCGACTACTATTGCCAGCAGGTGGAGGACGCCGGCGGCTTCGTGCGATCGATGGCCCAGGTGACGCCGGTCGAGCGGAACACCGACGTCCTCCGCCCCTACGGTGTATTCGCCTGCATCGCCCCGTTCAACTTCCCGCTCGCGCTGTCGACCGGGATGTCGGCGGCGGCGCTGGTCGTCGGGAACGCGGTGGCGTACAAGCCCGCCGAGGACACGTCGTGGACCGGCAGCAAGCTGTTCGAGGTGTATCGCGATGCCGGCGTCCCACCGGGGGTGTTCAACTATCTGTCGGGCACGGGCGAAGAGGCGGGCGAGGCGCTGTGGCGGCATCCCGGCGTGGACGGCGTGGTGTTCACCGGCTCCAAGGCCGTGGGGATGCACATCTACCAGGGGCTCTCCAAGCAGTGGGTGAAGCCGTGCCTGCTCGAGATGGGCGGCAAGAACGCGACGATCGTGCTCGACAGCGCGGATCTGGACGCCGCGGCCGAGGGCGTGATGCGCTCGGCGTTCGGGCTCCAGAACCAGAAATGCAGCGCCACGTCGCGAGTGTACGTGCACACCCAGGTGGTGCGGCCGTTCATCGAGCGGCTTATCGCGCAGACGCAGGCGCTGAAGGTGGGTGACCCCACGGCCCGGGACGTGTCTTTCGGCCCCGTGATCAACGCGGCGGCCGTCGAGCGGTTCGCGCGGGCGGCGGCACAGGCGCGCCGGGAAGGTACGATCGTGCTGGGTGGGGAGCGGCTGCGGGGCGGCATCTTCGATCGCGGTCACTTCGTCGCGCCCACGATCGCCGAGCTGCCGCTCAAGTCCTCGCTGCTCCTCGAAGAGCTGTTCGTGCCCCTCCTGGCGGTGGGGGAGGTGGGGGGGCTCGAGCAGGCGATGGCGGAGGCCAACAAGGGGGAGTACGGACTCACCGCGGGGATCTTCTCGACGAGGGCCGAAGAGATCGAGCGCTTCCTCGACGAGATCGAGGCCGGGGTGTGCTACGTGAACAAGCGCACGGGTGCCACGACGGGGGCCTGGCCCGGCGCTCAGGCCTTCACCGGCTGGAAGGGATCGGGCTCGACGGGGAAGGGTGGATGCGGGCCGTACTACGTGGCGCAGTTCCTCCGCGAGCAGAGCCGCACCGTGATCGAGGAGGCGCGATGACGCGGGATTATCCCACGATCGTGGTGCCCCCACCCGGGCCCAAGGCCAGGGCGATCGTCGAGCGGCAGAATCGCTGGTCGTCCACGTCCTACCCGAAGGAGTATCCCCTCGCGATCGCGCGTGGCGAGCGCGCCATGGTCGAAGACGTGGACGGGAACCGCTATCTCGACTTCATGGCGGGCATCGCCGTCGCTTCGACCGGCTACGGCCATCCCATGGTGGTCCGCGCCATCCAGGAGGCGGCGGGCCGCTTCCTGCACATTTGCGGCAGCGATTTCTACTTCGAGGGCTTCGCCGCGCTGTGCGAGCGGCTCGGCAAGCTCGCGCCCGGCGCGAGCAAGAAACGCGTGTTTCTCTCGAACTCGGGAACCGAGGCGGTGGAGGGCGCGATCAAGCTGGCGCGGCATTCCACCGGGCGCCCCGCCATCGTCGCGTTCACCGGCGCGTTCCACGGTCGCACCTACGGAGGGTTGAGCCTCACGGCGAGCAAATCGGTGCAGCGCGCCGGGTTCGCCCCGTTCCTGCCGGAGGTTTACCACGTCCCCTACGGCTATCGCTACCACTGCGACTTCTGCCGCGGGGAGCCCGCGTGCACCATGCGATGCGTGTCGTCGATCGAGGACGACCTGTTCGCCAAGCGGCTCGATCCGGAGAGCGTCGCGGCGGTGTTCGTCGAGCCGATCCAGGGCGAGGGCGGCTACGTCGTGCCGCCGCCCGGCTACCTGCCGGCGCTGCGGGACCTGTGCGACCGCCACGGGATCCTGCTGGTCTGTGACGAGGTGCAGTGTGGGGTGGGGCGGACCGGGAAGATGTGGGCGTGCGAGCACGAGGGCATCGAGCCCGACGTCCTGCTCGCGGCGAAAGGGCTCGGCAGCGGCATGCCGATCGGCGCGATCATCGCCAAGGAATCGATCATGAAGTGGCAGCCGGGTGCGCACGGCAGCACGTTCGGCGGAAACCCGGTGTGCTGCGCGGCGGCGCTCGCGACGCTCGACGTGGTGGAGCGCGAGCTGCTGCCCAATGTGCCGCGCCTGGGCGAGCGGTTGCTCGCCGGGGCCAAGCGGCTGCAGGAGAAGTACGCCGCGATCGGCGAGGTCCGCGGCCGCGGCCTGATGATCGGCGTCGAGTTCGTGAAGGACCGCGCGACACGCGAGCCCGCACCCGAGATCCCGCATGAGCTGGTGGAGCGGGCGTTCCGGAAGGGTCTGC
>DATHGL010000401.1:0-6602 GCA_035317625.1 Gemmatimonadales bacterium
GGGGAAGGGGGACGGGGAAAGGGGGGGGCGGTACGGGGGGATGATGAATCAGGGCCCGCGTCCCACCTTCGGCGTGCACGCGCGCGGCCTCGAGATCCACCTGTTCGACTTCACCGGGGATCTGTACGGCGAGACCGTCACGGTGGAGTGGGTGCGCCGGCTGCGGGACGTGCAGACGTTTCCGTCGCGTGCGGCGCTGGTCGATCAGATCGGGCGCGATGCCGTCGCGGCGCGCGCGATCCTCAAGGAGTAGAGACGCATATGAGCACGATCCGCTCACGACTCATCGTCATCGGGGTGCTGCTCGCCCTCTCGGTCTGGCAGCTGATCCCGACCAACACCACCCAGCGGGTGCGCGACGCGACCACCGGGCGCATGAAGGACACCACCATCCGGCGCGTGCCGATCAACCTCGGCCTCGACTTGCAGGGCGGTATCCATCTCGCGCTCGAGGTCGACCAGTCCAAGGGACCGGTGCCCGACTGCGCCGATGCGATTCAGCGGGCCGAGCGCGTGGTGCGGACGCGCATCGATGAGTTCGGCACCGCCGAACCGGTCGTGCAGATTCAGGGACGCTGCCGCCTCATCGTCGAGCTGGCCGGTGAGAAGGACCCCGCGCGCGCCAAGAGCATCATCCAGCGCACCGCGTTCCTCGAGTTTCGCATCACCGACATGAAAGGCCTGTTCCGGGACGCGCTCCCGGAGATCGACCGGGCACTGCGGCTGGCCGGCGTGCGGGCGCCGGGGCCGGGGGCCGCGGCGGCGAGCGTGACGCAGCTGTTCGGCGCGGACTCCGGGAAAGCGAAAGGGAAGCGAGCGCCGGGCAAGGCCGCGGCGAAGGACACGAGCGACGTCAACGCCCCTGGCGCGCTTTCGGCGCTGCTGTTCCAGGGTCAGCTCCCCGGCGAGTACCTGGTACCGGAGGAGCAGGTGCCGGTGGCCGAAAGCCTGCTCGTCCGGCCCGACGTGCAGCGCCTCATCCCGCGCGGCATCGAGCTCCGGTGGGGCACCGACGTGTCCTCGCGCGCCGCCCGCAGCTACCGGGCGCTGTACGCGGTCGAGGACCGTCCCATCATCACCGGGGAGGAGCTGCAGGACGCGAAAGCCACGCGCGATCCGCTCACCAACCAGTCGGTGGTGAACTTCGTGCTGTCGCGGCGCGGCGGGCGCACCTTCGAGCGCGAGACCGGTCGCCACGTGAACGACTACATGGCCATCATCCTCGACGGCCGGGTGCAGGGCCAGCCGCCGGTCATCAAGAGTCAGATCGGCCAGCGTGGCCAGATCGAGCTGGGCGCGAAACCGCTGCAGGACGCGCAGGATCTGGCCTTGGTGCTCAAGGCGGGTGCGCTCCCGGCGCCGCTCAGCATCATCGAGGAGCGCACCATCGGGCCGTCGCTCGGTCAGGACTCGATCAAGGACGGCATCCGCGCCGGCGTCGTAGGCGTGGCGCTGGTCGTGCTGATCATGGTGATCTACTACCGGGTGTCGGGGCTCCTGGCCATCGCGGCGCTCACGCTGTACGTGCTGTTCACGCTCGCGGGGCTCGCCGGGTTCGGGTTCACCTTGACCCTGCCGGGACTCGCCGGACTCGTCCTCTCGGTCGGGATCGCGGTAGACGCGAACGTGCTGATTTTCGAGCGGATCCGCGAAGAGCTGCAGCACGGGAAGCTGGTGCGCACGGCGGTGGACGAGGGGTTCCGCCACGCCATGAGCGCCATCATCGACTCGAACGTCAGCACCATGCTCACGGCCTTCATTCTCTACCTCGTGGGCACGGGCCCGGTGCAGGGCTTTGCCATCACGCTGATCATCGGTATCGCGGCGTCCATGATTACCGCCATCTTCGTGGTTCGCACCTTCTACATGATCTGGCTCGATCGCCGGCCGGACATGGCCACCCTGAGCGTCTGAGATGATCCGACTCTTCGCCAACGCCAATTACGACTTTATCAAATGGCGCCGCTGGGCCTACGGGCTCACGGCCGCCATCATTGTGCCCGGGTTTCTGTTGTTCGTGGTGCGCGGCCTGAACTATTCGATCGAGTTCACCGGCGGCACCCTCATTCAGGTACAGACGGTGGAGGCGGTGGGCACCGAGCGCATCCGCAGCGCGCTCGACGCGGCGGGCATCCGCGACGCGGAGATCCAGCAGTTCGGTGCCCCCAACGAGTACGTCGTGCGGGCGCGGATCGGGGCGGCGGGCGCCGTCACCGAGGGCGCCACCGAAGCGACGGCCGCGGCGGTGGATTCGGCGCTCGCGCGCGCGCTGGGCCCGGCGCCCGCGCACTACACCATCCTCCGGACCGAGGCCGTGGGCCCCAAGGTGGGGCGGGAGCTCCAGGGCAAGGCGTTCCTCGCGATCTTCTTCTCCTTCATCGTCACGCTCGTGTACCTCGCCGTCCGGTTCGAATGGCGCTTTGGGCTCGCCGCCGTGCTCGCGACGTTCCACGACATCCTCACCACCATCGCGTTCATCCGCTATCTCGACCTCGAGGTGAGCCTCGTGGTGGTGGGCGCCGTGCTCACCATGGTGGGGTACTCGCTGAACGACACGATCATCATCTTCGACCGCGTGCGCGAGAACCTGCACAAGTTCCGGCGCCAGAACCTGTACGAAATCTTGAACCTGTCGATCAACGAGACGCTGCCACGCTCCGTGCTGACGCACGGCACGACCATGGCGACGACGGTCGCGCTCGTGCTGCTCGCGGGCGAGGTGCTGCGGCCGTTCGCGCTCGTCATGACGTTCGCGATCTTCACGGGGACCTTCTCGTCGATCTACATCGCGGCGCCGCTCCTGATGTACATCGAGAAACGCTGGCCGGGTGAAGACGCGCGCGGCGCGCGGGCGTTCCGGCCCACCGGGTCGGTGCCGCTCGGTGCCCCGCCCGCGCCGCCGGCGGGCGGCGGCTCTGGAGCGCGTACCAAAGCGGCCGTCTGACGTGCTGGTCGACGCCCACTGCCATCTCGGCGATGGGGCGTTCGACCCGGACCGCGACGCCGTGCTCGCACGGGCCCGCGCTGCTGGGGTGCGGCACGTGGTGGTGATCGGCGGCACGCTGGCGGAGAGCGAGCGCGCCGCCGCGCTCGCGCGGGCCCGACCCGGGCTCTCGGCCACGGCCGGGATCCATCCCCACGAGGCGCGGCACTGGTCGGCGGCCGCGGCCGCCCGCCTCAGAGATTTGCTCGCCCTACCCGAAGTGGTGGCGCTGGGCGAGACGGGACTCGATTACCATTACGACCACTCGCCGCGCGAGGCGCAGCGTCGGGCCTTTGAGGCCCAACTCACGCTCGGGGCCGAGCTGGGCAAGCCCGTCGTGGTGCACGCGCGCGAGGCGGACGACGACGTGGCCGCGATGCTGGCCGGCACCAGCGCGACCGTCGTGTTGCATTCGTTCAGCTCCGGGCCCAGGGTGTTCGAAGCGGGCCAGTCCATCGGGGCGTACTTTTCATTCAGCGGCATGATCACCTTCAAGAACTGGTGCCCAACGGTACCCCTGACCGACTATCCGTCCAGTCGCCTGTTGGTCGAGACCGACGCACCGTATCTCGCTCCCGTGCCCCATCGCGGCAAGCGCAACGAGCCGGCGTTCGTGCGCCCCGTGGCGGAGGCGCTCGCGCGGGCCCGCGGCGAGTCGTTCGAGACCATTGGACAACGCACCACGGACACCGCCACCCGGCTCTTCGGAGCGCGGCTGGCAACGACCCTCCAGCCTGAAGAGGATCCGTGACCACGACCGCCAAGGTGCCGACCGACATCGCCATCGCCCAGGCGGCGAAGCTACGCCCCGTGGCCGACATCGCCGCCGAGCTGGGGATCGGCGACGACGAGCTCGAGCTGTATGGCAAGTACAAGGCCAAGGTGCTGCTGCGGGCGCTGGGGCGTCGCAAACCGAAGGGCCGGCTGGTGCTCGTCACGGGGATCAACCCGACCCCCGCCGGCGAAGGCAAGTCGACGGTCACGGTCGGGGTGACGCAGGCGCTCCGCCGGATCGGAAAGAATGCTGGACTGTGCATCCGGGAGCCGTCGCTCGGGCCGGTCTTCGGTGTGAAGGGCGGCGCGGCCGGCGGCGGCTATGCCCAGGTCGTGCCGATGGAGGACATCAACCTCCATTTCACCGGCGACTTCCACGCCATCGCGAGCGCGCACAATCTCCTTTCGGCGATGCTCGACGCCCATTTGCACCACGGCAATGCCCTCGGCCTCGACACGCGCCGCATCACCTGGCCCCGCACCATCGACATGAACGACCGCGCCCTGCGCAACGTCATCGTCGGGCTCGGCGGCCTGAACGCCGGCCCGGCGCGCGAGGAGCGGTTCGTCATCATCCCGGGCTCAGAGATCATGGCGATCATGGCGCTGGCCACGGGGATCGACGACCTGGAGCAGCGCCTCGCCCGCGTCATTGTGGGACTCACCCCCGGGAAGCAGGCGGTCCGGGCCAGCGACTTGAAGGCCCCGGGGGCCATGACCCTGTTGCTCAAGGACGCGATCAATCCGAACCTGGTGCAGACGCTCGAGGGGGGGCCGGCGTTCATCCATTGTGGCCCGTTCGGCAACATCGCCCACGGCTGCAACTCGGTCGTGGCGACCAAGCTCGCCCTGACCTTGTGCGACGTCGTGCTCACGGAGGCGGGGTTCGGCGCGGATCTCGGGGCGGAGAAATTCTTCGACATCAAGTGCCGCATGGCGGGTCTCGTCCCGGAGGCGGCGGTCGTGGTCGCCACGGTGCGGGCCCTCAAGATGCACGGTGGCGTGAAGAAGGACGCCCTCGGGACGGCCGACGTCGCCGCCGTGCAGCGCGGCGCGGCGAACGTGCGGCGTCACATCACGAACGTGAAGAAGTTCGGCGTCCCCCTCGTGGTGGCGCTCAATCGGTTTGTCACCGACACGGAGGCCGAGCTCGACGCCGTGCGGGCCGAGTGCGCGGCCGAGGGCGTCGGGGTCGAGCTGTGCGAGGTGTGGGAGAAGGGCGGGGAGGGCGGCATCGCGGTCGCCGAAGCGGTGCTCAAGCTGCTGGACGGTCGCACGGCGAAGTTCAAGCCGCTGTACGACGAGAAACGCCCCATCCGGGAGAAGATCGAGACCATCGCGAAGGAGATCTACGGCGCCGGCAGCGTGGCGTTCGCGCCGGCGGCGGAGCGGGCGCTCGAGCAGCTCGCGACGCTGGGCCTGGGCGAGACGCCGGTGTGCATGGCGAAGACGCAGTACTCCTTCTCGGATGATGCGGCGAAGCTGGGCGCGCCCAGCGGGTTCACGCTGCAGGTGCGGGACATTCTGCCGGCTGCGGGCGCGGGGTTCGTCGTGGCCCTGGCTGGCGACATCATGACCATGCCGGGGTTGTCCAAGACGCCCGCGGCGGAAAAGATCCGGGTGCACCCGGACGGCACGATCGAGGGACTGTTCTGATGGCACGCAAGGCATTGGGGATCGTGACGGCCGACGACGCCCCCAAGGCGATCGGCCCTTACAGCCAGGCGGTGGTGGTGGACGGCCTGGTCTTCACGGCGGGGCAGATCGCGCTCGACCCCAAGAGCGGCGAGATCGTCGGGAAGACGACCGCCGAACAGGCCGACCAGGTGCTCAAGAACCTCGCGGCGATCCTCAAGGCGGCGGGCTCCGGGCTCCACCTGGTCGTCAAGACCACGGTGTACCTCGTCGACATGGCGGACTTCCCCGCGCTGAACGAGGTGTATGCGAAGCATTTCACGACCCACAAGCCGGCGCGCTCGACGGTGCAGGCGGCGGCCCTCCCCAAGGCGGTGCGCGTGGAGATCGACGCGATCGCGAGGGTCGGATGAGGCGACCGACCCTCGGGCTCTGGGCGCTCCTCGTTTCCGCGCTCCCGGCCGCGGCGGCCGCGGCGGCCGCCCAGGCCGGATCGTCCCCCGTCGACCACACGCTGGCGCGCGACATCTTCCGCGAGCTCATCGAGATCAATACCACCGACTCGCTCGGCAACACGCCGCGCGCCGCACGCGCCATGGCGCGCCGGCTCGCGGCCGCGCGATTCCCGGCGGCCGACGTGCGCGTGCTGATCGGTCCCGATGCCACGCACGGCAACCTCGTGGCGCGCTACCGCGGGACGGGAACGGGCGGCCGCCCGATCATTGTGTTCGCGCACCTGGACGTGGTGCCCGCCCGCCGGGCGGACTGGTCGGTCGATCCCTTCGTCTTTCTGGAGCGGGACGGTTATTTCTACGGCCGCGGCACCACCGACGACAAGGTGGGTGACGCCATTCTCGTTGCCGACTTCGTCCGGCTCAAGCGCGCGGGGTTCAAGCCCACGCGGGACCTGATCCTGGTCCTGACGGGGGACGAAGAAACGGCCGGCAGCTGCATCCAGTGGCTGGTGACCGAGCACCGCGACCTCCTGGACGGCGAGTTCGCGCTGAACACCGATGCGGGCGGCGGCGTGCTGCGCGACGGACGGCGCGTGATGTTCGTGGTGCAGGCAAGCGAGAAGGTGTACGCGACGTACGCCCTCGAGGCCACCGACAAGGGCGGGCACAGCTCTCTCCCGCGGCCCGCGGACAATCCCGTCTACCGCCTGGCGCCGGCGTTGGAGCGCCTCGCGCACTATCAGTTTCCCGTCAAG
>DATHGL010000402.1:0-2997 GCA_035317625.1 Gemmatimonadales bacterium
CGGACGGGTGGACGGGCGCGCGCTCGACACGGTGCGGCCAATCAGCTGCGAGGTCGGCGTGCTGCCGCGCACGCATGGCTCCGCGCTGTTCACGCGCGGCCAGACCCAGGCGCTCGTGTCGGTGACCCTCGGCACGACGCGGGACGAGCAGCGCATCGACTCGATCGACGTGGCGCAAGAGACCACCAAGTCCTTCATGCTGCACTACAACTTCCCGCCGTTCTCGACCGGCGAAGTGAAGCCGATCCGCGGGACCTCGCGGCGCGAGGTCGGACATGGGGCGCTCGCCGAGCGGGCGCTGCAGGCGCTGCTCCCGCCGTACGAGCAGTTCCCCTACACCCTCCGGATCGTGTCCGACATCCTCGAGTCGAACGGCTCGTCGTCGATGGCCACGGTGTGCGGCGGGTCGGTGGCGCTGTTCGATGCCGGCGTGCCCATGACGGCCGCCTGCGCGGGTGTCGCGATGGGCCTCATCAAGGAAGGCCAGCGCGTGGCCGTGCTCACGGACATCCTGGGTACCGAGGACCACCTGGGCGACATGGACTTCAAGGTCGCCGGCACGCGCCAGGGCGTCACGTCGATCCAGATGGACATCAAGATCGAGGGCCTGGACTTCAAGATCATCACGGAAGCGCTGGAGCGGGCGAAGCAGGCACGGATCCACATCCTGGACATCATGGACCAGGCCATGCCGCAGCCTCGCTCCCAGCTGTCCAAGTACGCGCCGCGGATCATCACGATCCAGATCCGCCCCGACAAGATCGGCGACCTCATCGGGCCCAAGGGCAAGACCATCCGGGCCATCCAGGAACAGACCGGCGCCGAGATCAATGTGGACGACACCGGATTGGTCACGATCTCCGCGGTCGGCGAAGGCGGCGAGCGGGCGCGTGACATGGTCGCGGGCCTGGTGCAGGAGCCGGAGGTCGGCAAGATCTACGAAGGCGTGGTGAAGAGCACGACCGCCTTCGGAGCCTTCATCGAGATCCTGCCGGGTGTCGAGGGGCTGCTGCACATCTCCGAGCTGCAACACGGCCGCACCGAGCGCACCGAGGACGTGGTGAAAAAGGGCGACCACGTGCGCGTGAAGCTGCTCGAGGTGGACGAGCGCGGGCGCATGCGCCTCTCCCGGAAGGCCCTGCTCGAGAAGGCGGAACCCGCGCGCTCCCACTGATGGAGACGGTCCGGCTCGACCGGGACATCTTCCAGACCATCGCGCCGAGCGGCGTGGTGGTCCTGTCCGAGCGGGTCCCGAGCGTGCGCTCGGCAGCGGTGGGGATCTGGGTGCGGAGCGCCAGCGCTCACGAGCCCCGCCCCAAAATGGGCGTGTCTCACCTCCTCGAGCACATGGTGTTCAAAGGCACCGAGCGCCGCAGCGCGCAGCAGATCGCGCTGGCGCTCGAGTCCCGGGGCGGCTCGCTCGACGCCTACACCTCTCGCGACACCACGGCATTCCAGGCTCGCGTCCTCGACCGCGATTTGCCGCAGGCGCTTGACGTCCTCACCGATCTGGTGCGAAACCCGGTGCTGCGCTCGAGCGACCTCGAGCTCGAGCGCAACGTCGTGCTCGAGGAAATCAACACCGTCGAGGATACGCCGGACGATCAGGTCTTCGAGCTGTCGTACCAGACGCTGTGGCCGGAGCATCCCTACGGCTACTCCATCCTGGGTACCCGAGACACCGTCGGCGCCATGTCCGCGAGTGACCTGAAACAGCTGCACGAGCGGGCCTACTTCCCGGCCAACTGCGTCATCGCCGCGGCTGGGAATCTCGATCATGCTCGGCTGCTCGAAGAGCTCGGACAGCTCGCTTGGTTCGATCGTGCAGCAGGTAACGTGGAGCGTGCAACGCCTCCCGTTGTTCCGATGCGGCCCGCCGTCCGCGGCACCGAGGCCCGCCACGCCAAGGACACGGCGCAGACCCACATCGTGTTCGCCACCGACTCGATCCCCTACGCCGATCGCCGCAAATACGCGCTGCTGGTGCTCGCGAACGTGTTCGGCGGCGGGATGTCGAGCCGCCTGTTCCAGCGGATCCGAGAAGAGCTGGGTCTGGCGTACGGGATCTACGCGTTCACGAGCTTCTACCGCCAGGTGGGCGTCACCGGCGTGTACGTCGGAACGCAGCCCAAGACCGCGATGCAGGCCGCGGCGGCCATCCGCGAGGAGTACGCCAAACTGGCGCGCGAGGGACTGCGGGGGGAGGCGCTCGCCGAGGCGAAGCAGCAGACGCAGGGCCAGCTGATGCTGTCGCTGGAGAGTCCCTCCGCCCGGATGTATCGCTTGGCCGCCTTTCCCGTACACGGTGAGCCGTACCAGAGCCTCGACCAGGTGCTCGCGACGGTCGCAGGGCTCCCGGAGGAGGAAATCGCGAGCGTCGCGGCGGAATTCTTCGCTCCGGAGCGACAAACGGTCGTATGGCTGGGTCCGGAAGGCGGACACTAGTAGATGAACTGGGAGCCGCAATGATCGTGGGGGTGCCGAAGGAGATCAAGACGGCCGAGCACCGCGTGGCGCTGGTGCCGGCGGGGGCGGAGGCGCTCGTGGGCGATGGGCACACGGTGCTGGTGGAGCAGGGGGCGGGACTCGGATCGGGATTCGGCGACGCAGCGTATCGCGCCGCCGGCGCGACCCTGGCACCCAAGGCGGCCGACGTCTGGGCCAAGGCGGAGATGATCGTCAAGGTGAAGGAGCCGATCGAGCCCGAGTGGCCGTGCATGCGCAAGGGCCAGGTCGTCTTCACCTATTTCCACTTCGCCGCCTCGGAGCCGCTCACCCGGGCGGTGATCGACTCGGGCATCGTCGCCATCGCCTACGAGACCGTGCAGCTCGCCTCCGGAGAGCTACCGCTGCTCACGCCCATGAGCGAGGTGGCGGGGCGGATGGCGGTACAGGAGGGGGCGAAGTACCTCGAGAAGGTGTACGGGGGGAGCGGCATCCTGCTGGGGGGTGTGCCGGGGGTGCTCCCGGCGGAAGTGCTCGTCGTGGGCGGCGGCG
>DATHGL010000403.1:0-10016 GCA_035317625.1 Gemmatimonadales bacterium
CGCGTCGAGCACGAGCTCGCTGACGATCACGTTCTTGTAGACGATCGCGTCGAACGCGGTGACCCCGATCGCCAGCAGCGAGTAGAACCAGCCGCGGGTCTGGTCCACGCCTTCGCAGATGAAGTCGGCCGGGAAGTGCGCCTTGAAGTCGGCCTGGTGCTCGAATGGGTAGTGCCACTGAGCGTATGGCATGGCGCCCGAGTCGAACCAGGCGTCGATCACCTCGGGCACGCGTCGCATCGTGCCGCCGCACTGCTTGCACCCCCACGTGTACTCGTCGATGTATGGCTTGTGGGGATCGAAGTCCTTCGGCAGCCGTTTCCCCCAGCGCTCCGCCACCTCGGCGTAGGAACCGATGACTTCGCGGTGCTCCGCGTCCGCACCACACTCCCACACGTTGAGCGGCGTGCCCCAGTACCGGTCGCGCGACAGCGCCCAATCCACGTTGTTCTGGAGCCACTCGCCGAAGCGGCCGGTGCCCATTTCGGGCGGGTGCCAGGCGACCTGCGCGTTCACCTCGAGCATGCGCGCTTTCGCCGCGGTGGTGCGGACGAACCACGACGTGCGGGCGTAATACAGGAGCGCCGAGTCGCAGCGCCAGCAAAACGGGTAGTTGTGCTTGTAGGGCAGCGTCTCGAGCCAGCGGCCCTCGTGCTTCAGCCGCTCGATGATCAGCCGGTTCGTCTCCTTGTCGGTGACGAGCTTGCCGTTGATCTCGTCCCAGCGCGTGCCCTGGAGCGTGCCGTCGGGGGCAACCGGGTTCACGAACGCGAGGCCGTGTTGCTGCGCGACCGCGTAGTCGTCGGCGCCGAACGCGGGCGCCATATGCACGAGACCGGTTCCCTCTTCCGCGGACACGAACGCGCCTGCCACGACGACGGCCCGTTGCCCCTCCGGCGGCAGCTCGACGACGTCGAGCGGCCGAACGTACTTCTGCCCCACCAGCTCGCGCCCGCGGTAGCCGGCGACCCGCGGCGCCGCCGCCAGCGGCTTGCCGCCCACGTGCACGTGTCCCGCGCGCTCCGCCGCGACCACGTAGCGCACGCCGTTGACCTCGTACTCGCCGTATTCCAGATCCGGGTGCACCGCGACGGCGATGTTCGACAGGAGGGTCCACGGCGTCGTGGTCCAGATCACCAGCTGGCGGGCGGCGCCGCCGGCGAGCGGGAACGAGACGTACACCGAGTTGGTCTGGACTTCCTCGTAGCCGAGCGCGAGCTCGTGCGAGGAAAGGGCCGTGCCGCAGCGCGGGCAGTAGGGAAGGACCTTGTGGCCCCGATACAGGAGCGCCTTGTCGTACAGGCGCTTGAGCAGCCACCACACCGTCTCGATGTAGTCGTTGGTGTAGGTGACGTAGGCATGCTCGTAGTCGAGCCAATAGCCGATCCGCTCCGAGAGCGATTCCCAGTCGGTCTTGTACGTGAACACGCTCTCGCGGCACAGCCGGTTGAACTTCTCGACGCCGTAGGCCTCGATCTGCTTCTTGCCCGAGATGCCGAGCGTCTTCTCGATCTCGATCTCGACGGGGAGGCCGTGGGTGTCCCACCCCGCGATGCGCGTCACGCCCTGCCCGAGCATCGTGTGATAGCGGCACACCATGTCCTTGATGGTGCGGGCGAACACGTGATGGATGCCCGGTCGCCCGTTGGCGGTGGGCGGCCCCTCGAAGAACACGAACGGCGGCCCGTAGCGCGCGGCCTCCTGCGTCTTCTGGAACAAGCGCTCGTGCTTCCACGCCGCGAGCAGCTGCTTCTCGAGCGCGTCCGCCGAGAGCGTGGCGTCGAACAGCGGATAGGTCATCAGTTGAGGCGCTCGACCACGCCGCGCACCAGCGTCGTGAGCCGCGGCTGTGCCGCCCGTGCGACCGCGAGAATCTGCTCGAGCGACGCGGGCGCGAGCGCGTCGGCGAGGCACTGGTCGGTGACGATCGACAGGCCCAGCACCCGCATCCCCAGGTGCACCGCCGTGATGACCTCCGGCACGGTGCTCATCCCCACGACGTCGGCGCCGAGCGCCCGCAGCATCCGGTACTCCGCCCGGGTTTCGAGATTCGGCCCGGTGACGGCGACGTACACGCCCTCGCGCAGGGTGATCCCGCACTCCAGGGCCACCGCGCGCGCCAGCGAGCGGAGACCGGCGTCGTACGCCTCCGACAGGTCGGGGAACCGCGGACCGACGCGCTCGTCGTTCGGTCCCACCAGCGGGTTGCCGCCCAACAGATTGATGTGGTCCGCGATGAGCATGAGGTCGCCGGGACTCCACAGCGGGTGCATCCCGCCGCACGCGTTCGACACCACCACCGTGCGCGCCCCGAGCTGCGCCAGCACCCGCACGGGAAAGCCGATCTGCTGCGGCGTATATCCCTCGTAGCAGTGGAACCGCCCCTGCATGGCGACCACGCGCCGGCCGGCGAGGGTCCCGACGAGCAGCCGGCCCGCATGGCTCTCGACGGTCGAGAGCGGAAAGCCCGGGATCTCGCCGTAGGGAATCCGGGTCTCCACGACCAGCTCGTCGGCGAGTCCGCCGAGCCCGGTGCCCAGGATCACCGCGATATCGGGCACGAGCGCCGTCCGCGCCCGCACGGCGCGGACCGCAGCCTCGATCATTCGCCCTGCTGGCCGTCCAGTGCGCGCAGCTCGGCGAGCTGCCGCTCGAGGAGGACGCGGAATCCCGCCACGTAGGCCTGGAACTGGCGTTGTACGTCCGCGCTCTGCCGCTCGACCTCGCCCTGGGCGGCGCGCGCCACGTCGAGCACGCGGCGCGCTTCGGCCTCCGCCTCGCGCACGATCACCTGCGCCTCGCGCTGCGCCCCGGAGCGCGTCTCCTCGCGCAGCTGTTGCGCCGCCACGAGGGCCTCGTTCATGGCGCGCTCCCGTTCGCGGTACACGCGCAGCTGCTCGCCGAGCGCCGCCAGCCGCTCCTCCAGCACCGACTTCTCGCGGAGGATCCGCTCCAGCTCGTCGGCCACGCGGCCGCGAAAGTCTTCGACGCCAACCGGCTCATAGCCGCGCAGGGTGCGGCGGAATTCTTGCTTGCGCACGTCGAGCGGCGTCAGGGGGAACGCGTGCTCGCTCACGTCGCCGTCGCGCCCCTGGACCCGAACAGGACGGTACCCAAGCGGATCACCGTTGCTCCCTCCTCGACCGCGATGCCGTAGTCGGCGGACATCCCCATCGAGAGCGTCGGCAGCCATAGCCCCTCCTCCTGCAAGCCATCCCGCAGCGCGCGCAGGGCTCGAAAGGTGCCCCGCTGTACGGCCTGGTCGTCGGTGAACGGCGCGATCGTCATCAGGCCCTCGAGCGCGAGGTGCGGCAGCGCCGCCACCTGCCGCGCCGTCGCCGGTGCCGCGCCGGGCGCGCAGCCGCTCTTCTGCGCCTCGCCGGCCACGTTCACCTGGAGCAGCACGCGTTGCTTCGCGCCCTGCGCCGCGGCCCGCTGGTCCATTCGGTCGATGGGGCCGAGGTGGCGGAGGAGCAGCGCGAACCGCCCGGCGACGTGCTTCGCCTTGTTGCGCTGCAGGTGCCCGATCAAGTGCCACGTGGCCCGCCGGCCGGCGGGCGTGTCGAGCTTCGCCAGCGCTTCCTGCACGCGATTTTCGCCCAGATCGGCCAGGCCGGCGGCGAGCGCCGCCTCCACGGCCTCCGGCCCGAACCCCTTCGTCACGGCGACAATCGTGACCGGCTCGGTCCGGCCCGCGGCCGCCTGCCGGCGAGCGATCTCGGCCCGTACGTGGGCCAGCCGCTCGGGCAGGACGCCAAAATCCATAACCGCAGAAGCTAGCCCGGGGCCCAGCCTGAAACAATCGGGGGGTTAGGTGGCGGGAGCGCTAACTCGTTCGCCGCCTTCGAGGTGCGAGATCGTCCCGGACAGGAGGTCACGCACCTGCGGCGCCGTCAGGTGGCGGTGCAGCAGGCCGTGACTCGCGATCGAGATCGTCGACGTCTCCTCCGACACGACGAGCACCGTGGCGTCGGTCTCCTCCGACAACCCCAGCGCGGCGCGGTGCCGGGTGCCGAGCGACTTGTCGACGACCTTGAACTGGGTGAGGGGCAGCACGCAACCCGCCCCGATGATGCGGTCGCCGCGCACCAGGACGGCGCCGTCGTGCAGCGGCGAATAGGGCGTGAAGATCGTCGTCAGCAGGTCGGCCGACACCTTCGCCTCCATCGGCACGCCCGACGAAATGAACTCCTCGAGCCCGATGTCGCCTTCCACGGCGATGATCGCGCCGGTGCCGGCCCGCGACAGCCGGTCCATCGCCTCCGCGATCTCCTCGGCCACCGACTGGCGCTCGCTCTGCGAGAAGCGCCGCATGAAGCGGGACTGGCCGAGCCGCGCGAGCGCGTTGCGTAGCTCCGGTTGGAATACGACCACGGCCGCGAACGCGCCAAACGTGAACACGTAGGACAGGAGCGTGCTGATCATCGTGAATTTCGCGAGCAGCGACACGAAGTACGCGATCGACAGGATCATCACGCCGACGACGATCTGCATCGCGCGCGTCCCGACGAGGAACAGGAGGAACCGATAGATCACGAACGCGACGAGCAGGATCTCGACCACGTCCGGCCACAGCCGCGGAGTGAGGAACCGGTAGGTCTCGAAATTCACGGTACGCTCGTCGTCGCGCCGGCCACCCGCAGCGCTTCACCCGCGAGCGCGGCGTCGTGGACCCGGAACAAGCGCGCGCCCCGCTCCCACGCGAGCGCGCACGCCACGGCCGTCGCGCGATCGCGGTCTTCCACCGGCCGCCCGGTCGCGGCCCCGAGGAATCGCTTCCGGGACGGTCCCACGGCTACAGGATAGCCCAAGCCGACGATGGTTGCCAGCTCGTCGAGCAGCCGAAAGTTCTGCTCCGGCGTCTTGGCGAAGCCGAAGCCCGGATCCACCACGATGCGCTCCCGCGCCACCGGCCCCGCCTCCGCCCGCGCGGCGGCCACGCCCAGCTCTGCGGCCACTTCCGCCGCCACGTGCCGATACACGGCGAGCGAATCCATCGTCTCCGGCGTGCCGCGCGTGTGCATCACGATCAGCCCCGCGCCGGCGTCGCCCACGACGCGCGCGAGCGCTGGATCGAACGACAGTCCCGACACGTCGTTCACCACCGTGGCACCGGCGGCGAGGGCGGCTCGCGCCACCGCGGCCTTGCGGGTGTCCACCGACACGGGCCCCAGGCCCCGGCGCGCGAGCTGCTCGATGACGGGCGCCACGCGCGCGATCTCGTCCGCGTCGGACACCGGCGGGGCGCCGGGGCGCGTGGACTCGCCGCCCACGTCCAACAGCTCGCAGCCCTCCGACGCCAGCCGCTCCGCCTGCGCGATGGCACGGTCCAGCGTGGCGAACCTCCCGCCGTCCGAGAACGAGTCCGGCGTCACGTTCACAATGCCGATGAGCACGGGGTGGTCGAGCGTGACGCGGAGCCCGGCGATGTCCCAGCCGCGCGGCGGCTCCGCGTAGGTCGTGAGGAAGCGGCCCAGCTCCGGCGCCAGGCGGTCCAGCCCGGTTGGCGACCGATCCGGGCGCGCCAGGGGCGCGAGCCGGCTCGCGGCCGCGCCGACCAGCGCCCAACCCTCGCCGGTGAGGACATCGGCGCCGGCCTTCGCGGCCCAGCGGACCAGGCCTTCGCGCTCGGCTTCCGTGATGTCGTCGAGGAGGACGACGAGCGCTTGCATACCGCTCGCGGCGAACCGGGCGGGGTGGGCGTCCCAGCCGCGCGCCGCGAGCGCCGCGCGTACTGCTTCGGGGGTGTGCGCGGCGAGCGCGGTCACCGTCACCATCGGGTCCTACGACGCCCGCAACGCGTTGACGATGTTCAAGCGCGCGGCCCGCACCGCCGGGAGGAAGCCGCCGACCACTCCCATCACCACGGCGAAGATCAGAGCCGTCATGATGACGCCCGGCGACAACGCGAAGCCGAACCCGATCTCCGAGAAGCTCCCGAAGTTGAGGGTCGACACCCGGGCGAACGAGAGCAGGGAGGCGAGCCCGACGCCCGCCACGCCACCGGCGATCGCGAGCAGCACCGACTCGACCAGGAACGCGGCCAGCACGCTGCGGCGCTGGAACCCCAGGGCGCGCAGGGTCCCCACCTCGACGACCCGGGTCGCGACGGCCGCGTACATCGTGATCATCGCGCCGATCATCGCGCCGACGCTGAAAATGGTCGTCACGACGAGCCCGAGGATCTTGATGAACTTCGCCATCGCCTGTGATTGCTCGCGGTAGAAGTCCTGCTCGCGCTTGACCTCCAGGGACTGGGAGCGCGGGTCGGCCTGGAGCCGCGCCTTCAGCGCGTCAAACTGGCCGAGATCGCGCAGCCGCAACGTCGCGGATGAGTACACGGGCCGCCCGAAGGCCTGCATCAGCTGGTCCGCGTCGCCCCAGATCTCGGAGTCGAAGCCGGTGCCGCCGGCGTCGGCGATCCCGACCACGGTCCAGCGGTCTCCCCCGAACGACAGGTCCGCGCCCAGGGCGACGCCCTGGAACCGGTGCGCGATGTTCCGGCCCACGACAATCTCGTGGGTGCCGAACTGGAACGGGCGGCCCTCGGCGACGCGGAAGCCGGGCCGCAGCTCGAACGCCTGAGGCGACACCCCGCGTACCGAGACGTTACTCATCCCGTTCGTCTTCTTCTTATAGAGGTTGATCACGACGACGACTTCCCGCGACAGCAGCGGGCGGCCGTCCTTCGCGGGCGCCACCTCGGGCTGCGTCTCGAGCACGCTCGCCATGCCGCGATCGATCTGGCTGACCAGCTCCGAGCCTGCCGAGCGCCGCAGGACGATGGCGTTGTCGGGCGAGCCGGTGTCGACGAGGGTCGCCTCGAGGCCCTGGGCCAGCATCAGGACCCCCGCGAACACGAACACCACGAGCGCCACGCCGCCGAGCGTGAGGGCGGTGGTGAGGCGGCGGGCCCAGAGACTCCGCCACACGTAGGAGAAGGGAATCCGCATCGGGCGTCCGCTATCCCACCGTGCGCAGGCCGGCCACGATGGGCGTGCGCACGACTCGCGTGGCGGGGAGCAGCGCCGCGGCCACCCCCGCGACGAGCGCCGCGCCGAGCGCCAGCGCGATCGTCAGCGGCGCGACGTTGATGACCGGGAAGAACGTCGGCAGGGCCTTGGCGAACCCCCGCACCATGGGGAATGTGAGCGCCAGGCCGAGGGCGCCGCCGCAGAGGGAGATCAGGAGCGATTCCCCCAAGATCAGACCCACAAGATGTCGCGCCGAGAAGCCCAGCGTCTTGAGCACGGCGTACTCGCGCGCCCGCTCCCGCACCGCCATCACGATCGTGTTCGCGAGCACCAGGAGGATGATCCCCACGATCACGACGGAAATCACCTGCAGCGAGGTGATGATGGCGCTCGACATCTGCACGAAGCCCTGCTGGAACGCCTTCTCACTCTCGGTCTTGGTCGGCGCGCGCGAATTCTGGAATTGCTCGTCGACGGCGGCGGCGACCTGCGGCATCGCGTCCGGCGCCTGCACGCGCAGGATGTACCAGCCGACGCCCACGGACCGGCCCGGCTCTCGTTGCTGCACTTGCTCGTACAGATAGTTCCACTGGAAGAACATCTGCGTCTCATCAGTGGACGCGTCCCGGCCCGTGTAGATCCCGCGGACGACGAACGCCCAGCGGCCGGGGAAAATATCGCCTTCCATCGTGATCACATCACCGATCTTGAAGCCGTGCTGCTGCGCCAGCTTGCGGCCGATGATGCAGGCGTTGCGCTCCTTCCGGAACTGGGCGAGCTGGTCCGGCGGCACCTGGAACTCGGGGTACAGGTCGAAGAACGTCTCCGGGTCCACCGCCAGACGCGGCCAGAAGTTCTTGAAATCGTTGGGGTCGCCGTACACGCCGCCGAACCAATTCGCCCACGACACCGCCGTCACGTCCGGGACCCGGGCGATCTGCGGGCGGTACGGCGCCGGCAGCGGGAAGATGAACGACACGCTGTGCCGCGTGATCATGCGGTTCGCGGCCGACGACGCGACGCCGGCGTTCCACGCGCCCACGATCGTGCGGATCAGGCCGAACGCCATCACCGCCGTGGCGATCCCGAGCATCGTGAGCGCCGTGCGCAGCCGGTGCCGGAACAGGTTCTTGAGGACGATCTTGAGCAGTTTCACGGTCGCGCCCTCACTGCAGCTCGCCCTTGTCGAGGTGACGCACGATGTGCGCCCGTTCGACCGCGTGCGGGTCGTGCGTCACCATCACGACGGTCTTCTTGAACTCCCGGTTCAGCCGCTCGAGCAGGGTCAACACCTCCTCGGCGGACTTGCGATCGAGGTCGCCCGTCGGCTCGTCCGCCACCAGGATCGTGGGGTCGGTCGCGATGGCGCGCGCGATGGCCACGCGCTGCTCCTGACCCCCCGAGAGCTGCCGCGGAAAGTGATGCACCCGGTCCTCCAGGCCGACCAGGGTGAGCGCCGTCTCGACGTGCTTGCGCCGCTCGGCCTTGGAGAGCGGCGTCAAGAGCAGCGGCAGCTCGACGTTCTCGTACGCCGTGAGCACCGGGAGCAGGTTGTAGAACTGGAACACGAAGCCGATGTGCGTGGCGCGCCAGCGGGCGAGCTGCGATTCGCTCAGCGTGGTCACATCCGTGCCGGCGACCGTGACCGTCCCCGCGTCCGGGCGATCGATGCCCGCGATCAGGTTGAGCAGCGTGGTCTTCCCGGAGCCCGAAGGGCCCATCAGGCCGAGGAATTCTCCCTCAGGGACGTCGAGCGAGATGTCGCGCAGCACGGGAATCACCATGCTGTCGCGCCGATAGGCCTTCGAGACGCCACGAACCTGGACGATCGGATTGGGCATGCGCTCCTCTACTGGACCTTGACTCTGGCGCCGTCGCGCAAGCGGCCGGCCACGCTGTCGATCACCGGAACGCCGGGACGCAATCCTTCGCGGATGGCCACGGACGAGCCTACCTGCCGGCCGACGACGACCGGCATCTCCACCGCCCGGCCGCGCTCCACGACGTACACCACGCTGCGGCCGTTTCGCTCGGCCACCGCGCTGCTCGGAACCACGAGGACAGACTGCGTGTCCACGGCCACCGACGAGGGGCGCGGGAGAAAGTGGACCTTGGCGCTCATCTCCGACAGCACGCGCGCGTCGTAGGAGCGGAAGGCGACCTTGACCTGCACCGTCGCCTTGGCGCGGTCCGCCGTCGGCACGATCTTGGCCACCGCGCCTGGGTAGCGCACGTCGGGATACGCGTCCAGCACGATCTCGCACGGCTGGCCGGGGCTGACGGTTTCGAGGTTCGATTCGGCCACGTCGGCCTCGACCTGGAGCGAGCGCAGGTCGGCGATCGTGACCACGGCGCTCTTGGAGAATGCGCTCGCGGCGAGCGGCGCCACCACCTCCCCGACGTCCGCGTTCTTCGTCAACACCGTGCCATCGAAGGGCGCGCGGATGACGGTATTCTCGAGCGCCACCTGCGCGGCATCGACCGCCGCCTTCGCGGCGGCGATGCCGGCCTTCACGCGCTGGGAGCGGGCCTCCGCGGCGTCCAGGTTCGCCTCCGACGAGTACCCACTGTCGCCGAGGAACCGCTCCCGCGCCAGCGCCCGCTCGGCATCGTGCAGCTCGGCACGACTGACCTGGACGTTGGCCTGGGCCTGGGCCAGCTGGGCCTTGACGTCGGCGTCCTCGATGCGGGCGATCACCTGGCCGGCCCGTACCCGGTCCCCTTCGACGACGCCGAGGTAGACGAGCCGGCCGGTGCCCTTGGAGGCCACGGCGGCTTTGCGTTGGGCCACGACGTAGCCGCTGGCGACGAGCACGGCGCCGGAGCGGATCGGCGACACCATCGTCGCGGGCGTCAAGTGCACCGGGAGCGCCGAGCCGAGCGCGCCACCGGCGATCACCACGACCGAGGCGAGAACCAGGAGGGCGGCGGGCAGGCCGATCGTGAGCCACCGCCGGCGGCGGCCGGGCGGCGCCGCCGCGGCGGACTCGGGTGAGCGGTTGATGCGCAGCGCGGCGAGGTCCGCGTTCTTCGCGTCCATGG
>DATHGL010000404.1:0-22196 GCA_035317625.1 Gemmatimonadales bacterium
CTGGGCGCGATCCGCGCCCTCGAGCGTGGCGTCGCCTCGATCGAGGACATCGACAAGGCGATGGTGCTCGGGTGCGGACACCCCATGGGCCCGCTCACGCTGCTGGACTTCGTCGGGCTCGACACGACCTACAAGATCGCCGAGATCATGTTCACCGAGTACCGCGAGCAGCGCTACGCCCCGCCGCCGCTCTTGAAGCGCATGGTCCTGGCCGGCATGCACGGCCGCAAGAGCGGCAAGGGGTTCTACGACTACGCCGTCGATCCGCCCAAAGTGCTCGATCTGGGCGTTTGACCCGCCGCTCTCGTCGCCACCTTTACCGAGGATGCGATCTGCATGTTCGGCTATGATTGGCCCCGCTTTCACGCGGCGGTGAACGATCTCCCCGCGGCCCTCCTGTTCGTGACGGTGCTGTTCGACCTCGGGGCCTGGCTCACGAAGCGCGATTCGCTCAAGTCAGCGGCCGTGTGGACCCTGTGGGCCGGGGTGATCGGCGGCTGGGTGGCGGTGCTCGCCGGCCTCCAGGCCCAAGACGCGATCGAACACGGCGAAGCGATTCACGAGCTCATGGAGCAGCACGAGCGACAGGCACTCGTCACCATGGGGATTTTCACCGTCGTGCTCCTGTGGAAACTGTACCGCCGCTCCAACGTGCCCCGCGTCGAAGAGCTGGTGCTGCGCGGGCTCAGCGTGTTCGGCGTCATCGGTCTCCTGTACACGGCTGCCGCCGGCGGTAAGCTGGCGTTCGAGCACGCCGCCGGCGTCCCGGCGGCCACCCTGAAGGCGGAACTCGAGAACCGCGAGGCGGGGCATCACCACGAGGCGGGCGAGGCCGAAGAGCATGAGCACGCGGACTCGGCGAAAAACGCGGGGCACACCCACGCGCCCGGAACGCCGCCGCATAAACACTAATGATGCACACCCTTCCGTTCCGCGTTCCGCGTTCCGCGTTCCGCCTTTGTCTTGTCGTCGCCGCCTGCACCCCCGTCACGACCCGCCCCGCCTTCCGCCCCGACCCGCGCGCGCTCGTCGTGATCCTGAACGCACGACCCGAGCGCGTGACGATCGGGATCGACAGCCTGGTGCCAGCCGAGAGCCTCGAGGTCTCGCACGTCAACGTGCGGGACGGCTACGTCGAAACCGCGTGGTACGACACGCGGGCCCACCGCACCCGGCACCACGAGCGCGATATTGCCGATCTCTCCGCGACCGTGAAGATCCGCTTCTGGGCCGACCCCTGGGTCCCCGGCCAGACCCGCCTCACGGTCGAGCCGGTGTACCGCCCGCGCTACGATCCATCACGCGTCGAGCGAGACCTCGAAGTGATCCTGTCGAAGGACGACGAGGGGTACAAGATTGCGCAGAAGCTGCTGGACAAGCTGAAGGAACGGTTCGGGGTGCCGAAGGCCGCCGGCTAGGCGCCTACCCAGCTCTTCACCCAGCGCTCCATCACGTCGAGGTCGAGCATCGCATCTCGGCAGGGTCCGTTCGGCAGGCGCATGGTGAGTCCCAGGACGGGTAGGCGCCCGGCCACGTCGCGCAGCCCGGTCATCATGTCCCGCTCGCACGCCACGGCGACGACCGCGCGGGGCCGGCGCTCGCGGATGACGCGCCGCGCCAGTTGTCCCCGCGTCGCGACGAACACCGGCACCTCGTAGCGTCCAGCGATCGCCAGCACACCGTCGAGCGCCTCCTTGGACAGGCAGCGGGGGATGAGCACCAGGAGCTCACCTTTCCCCATCGTGCGCCGGCGCCGCTCGGAGAGCGCGTTGTACACGTCGATGGCCGCGTGCTCCACCCAGTCCCGCTTACCGAACACACGGGCGACGTGGGACGTGAGGCTCATCAGGCCGAGATAGGGACCCCGCTCGAGCCAGCGGTCCGGGAGGGCGAGGACGCCTCCATAAAAGGAAAGCAGCAGGACCGCGAACCAGAGCCAGGTCCCCGCGGCAGCCGCGCCCAGGGCCAGCCACAGGGCGCGGGGCAACTCCGACCAGAGGGCGCCGATCCGCGGAGCGAGCAGGAAGAGCAGGACCGCGCCGACCGCCATTCCCAGGACCATCGTGACAGCCGCGAACCGGAAGAACAGCCCCGCTGGCGCGGAGAAGTCGCCGTTTCCGGGGAGTGGTCGACCGTCCCACTCGTCCCACTCGTGGCCGAGACGGCGGTCGGTCTCGAGGCGGATCAACTGGGCGCGGGGCGCGTCGGAAGCCATATGCGCGTCAAGCATCACTCGGCACCTTGGGCGTGTCAAGACGATGCGTGCGCGGTGCGCACGACGCGGTAGCTTTCGGAGGCAACCACGCACCGCGTACCGCGCACAATTGTGACGCCGACTCCCAGCCTTCTCACCGATCCCCGCATCCTCGCCGCTTACTCGGAGGGCGCGGGCATCTACCGGATCGTCCCCGCGGCCGTCGCGGTCCCGCGGGGCGTGGAACAGCTGCAGCAGCTCCTCCGCTGGGCGGCGGAGACGAGTACGCCGCTCGTGCCGCGCGGCGCGGGGAGCGGGATGGCCGGCGGCAGCGTGGGCCGTGGCGTGCTCGTCGACGTGAGCCGGGGATTCCACTGGACGGCGCCCGACTGGCCCCGCCGCACCCTGTGGGCCGGCGCCTCCGTGACTTGGGCGGAGGTGACGGCGGCGGCGCGGTCGTTCGGCCTGCGGCTCCCTCCCGATCCTTCTTCGGGAGCCTTCGCGACGTCGGGAGGAATGGTGGCGACCAACGCCGCGGGGCCACGCTCGGTGCGCTGCGGCAGCGTCCGGCGCTGGGTAGAGGCCATCGAAGTCATCGGAGCGGATGGGGAAGCGCGGCGGATCAAACGGGGAGAAGGAAATGGGGAGAGGTTCGCCCTGTCACCCGACCAGCGCCGGCTCGTCGAGGCTCGCTTCCCGAAGACGCGCAAGAACTCGGCCGGGTACGCCCTGGACCGCTACGCCAGGTCGGGCGCGGAGCTCGACCTGGTGATCGGGTCGGAGGGCACGCTCGCGTTCGTGACTGCGGTGCAATGGCGGCTCGAGCCGATCCCCGTGGACGTGGCGGGCGTAGCCCTGGGGTTCCGTAGCGTCGAGCACCTCGCGGAGGCGGTCCCGTACCTCGTCGCCCTGAACCCCTCGGCGCTCGAGCTGCTGGACCGTACCCTGCTCGAGCTCGTGCCGGACGCGCGGGCGGGGCTCCCTGAGGGGCTCGAAGGGCTGCTGTTGGTGGAGTTCGAGCGGGAGACGCAGGCGGCGGCGCGGGGCGTGGTCGGGGACGCCGTGCGGGGCCTGCGGGCCAGCACCACCCACGTCGCGACCGCCGTGGATCGGGCGGGGCTGGGGGCGCTCTGGGCGGTCCGCCGGCTCGCGAGCCCGGCCCTCGCCCGACTCCCCGAGACGCGCCGCTCGCTGCAAGTGATCGAGGACGGCTGCGTGCCGCTCGAGCAGTTGGCGGGCTACGTCACCGGCATCCGAGCCGCAGCCGAGCGACGCGGCATCCCCGTGGCGATCTTCGGGCACGCGGGCGACGGCCACGTGCACGTGAACGTGCTCCCCGACACCACCGCCCCACGGTGGCTGGACGCGCTGGCGGCGCTCTATACCGACGCGGCGGAGCTGTTGCTCGTGGTGGGAGGGACGCCGAGCGGTGAGCACGGCGTGGGGCGGCTGCGCGCCGGGCTCCTCGAGCGGTTCTACGGGCCGGACGTGATGGGGCTGTTCCGCGAGCTGAAGCAGGCGTACGACCCGCGCTCGATTCTCAACCCGGGTGTTATAATCCCCTCGGCCGATTGGACGCCGCTCAGCGATCTCAAGGTCGGGCCGGACGCGGCACCGCTGCCGGACGACATCGCCGCCCGGCTGCGCGAGATGGAGCGGACCGCCGGCTGGGCCACACCCAAGGTGGAACTGGCTCGATCCCCTGACACCCGACACCCGACACCTGACACCTGATGGAAATCTTCCGCGCCCCCCGCGTCAGCCTCATCGCCCGCCCCGAGTTCCTCGAGCCCGAGCACCTGCGGGTCGAGTGGCAGGGTACCGCCTCCGCGGGCGAGCGGCTCGCCGAGTTCGCCGGCCGCATCTGCTACATGAGCCAGCACAACCCGGCGAGCCGGACGACGGCCGAATACCTCGAGAACATCAAGAAGCAAGGTCACGGCTCGGTGCTGGAGCACGCGGTGTACGTGCTCCTGATCGAGGGGATCTCGCGCTCCTGCTCGCACGAGCTGGTGCGGCACCGCGCGGGGTTCGGGTACTCCCAGCTGTCGCAGCGCTACGTCGATGAGTCCCACGCTGCGTTCGTGGTGCCGCCGGCGATCCTCGGCGATCCCCCGCTCGAGGCGGAGTGGGAGCGAGGAGTGGCGGACGCACAGGCGGCGTACGTGCGCGCGGTCGAGGCGCTGATGCAGCGCTATGCGTGGGTCGCTGACAAGGTGCACCGCCGCAAGCTCGCCCGCGAGGCGGCTCGCAGCGTCCTCCCGAACGCCACCGAGGTGAAGATCGTCGTGTCAGGCAACGCCCGCGCCTGGCGCACGATGCTCGAGCTGCGCACCGGGGAAGGCGCGGAGCTCGAGATCCGACGGATGGCGATCGCCTGTCTCCGCCTACTGCAGCGCGAGGCGTCCGCGCTGTTTTCCGATTTCGAGATGTACGTCGCCGACGACCGACAGGAGGCCGCGCGCGTCGCGTACCACAAAGTCTGACGACGTCGATCGTCGAAAAAATTTCCAACTTCCCTATTGCGCATCGCTCGCGCATTTCTTATTCTCATACTCGACTACGCGTTTCGATCCACAGACCGCACCAGCGGCCTTTTTTGTAGGAGGTCACCCGAGACCACATGCGAATCGGTCTCGCATACAACGAAAAACCCGATCCCGCGTCCGGTCAGGCACCCGACACCACCAACGACGCGTTCGCCGAGTGGGACGACCCGTCCACCATTGCTGCGGTGGAGCAGGCCCTCGGTCTCTTCGGCAGCGTCATCCGTCTCGAAGCCGATCGGTTCCTTCCCCAGAAACTCGCGCTCGGTCGTCCCGATCTCGTCTTCAACATGGCCGAGGGGTTCCACGGCCAGAGTCGCGAAGCGCTGGTCCCCGCGATCTGCGAGTATCTAAACGTTCCGTACACGGGCTCGGACCCGCTCACACTGGCGCTCTCGCTGCACAAGGGCCGCACCAAGGAGACGCTGGCGTATCGCGGCGTGCCCACGGCGCCGTTCACGTGCGTGGAGACGGTCGCCGACCTCCAGCGCGTGGCGCTCCCGTTCCCCGTGTTCGTCAAACCGGTGGCCGAAGGGTCCGGGAAGGGTGTATTTACGAGCAACCTGTGCGCCAGCCCGCAGGCGCTCCGCGAGCGCGTCGGGTTCCTGCTCGAGCGCTACGCGGAGCCTGTGCTGATCGAGACCTATCTCCCCGGCCCCGAGTTCACCGTCGCCATCCTCGGCAACGGAGCCGAGGCGTACTGCCTACCGGTTGTCGGGTTCGATTTCTCGACCCTGCCCCAGGGCGCGCCGCCGGTCTACGGCTACGAGGCGAAATGGGTGTGGGACCGTCCGGATGCGCCGCTCGCCATCTTCCAGTGCCCGGCGCGCGTGCCCGCGGCCCTACACCGCGAGATCGAGCGTACCGCGCTCGACGCTTACCACGCCCTCGGGTGCCGAGATTGGTGCCGCGTGGACCTCCGGGTGGACCGGTTCGGCGTGCCGAACCTGCTCGAGCTCAATCCGCTCCCCGGCATCATCCCCGACCCGGCGATGAACTCCTGTTTTCCCAAGGCGGCCCGCGCCGCGGGGTTCGGCTACGACGAGCTGATTCAGGAAGTGGTCCGCATCGCCTGGCGGCGCCTCACCGGGCAAGCGCTCGCCGTCGGGGCCGGGCGGGCCGCGCCCCTCCCTCACGTTGCGACGGTCGGCGCGTGAGAGTCGTCATCCTGTACGATCCCGGGGCCGAAGACTGGACAGCGGAGGACATCCGCGGCGTGATGAAGGCCGTGGACGAAATCGGCGCGATCTTCGGCGCGATGGGCCACGAGATCCGCAAAGTGCCCGTCCGCCACGACATGCGCTGGTTCCAGGCGGCGCGCCGGGCGGATTTGGTGTTCAATCTGTGCGAGGGGGTCCACGGGCGGAGCGAGTGGGAAGAGCACGTGGTCGGCACCCTCGAGTTCGCGGGGCTCGCCATTACGGGCGCGAGCCTCTGGACCATCGCGGCGTGCCGCCGCAAGCCGATCGCCAATGCGCTGCTCCAGCAGGCGGGGCTCCCGATCCCCCGCTGGACCGTAGCCCAGGGCAAGATCGAGGATGACTTCCCGCTGCCCGCCATCGTCAAGCCGGCGGCGGAGGACGCGAGCGCCGGGCTCGACCGCGGCTCCGTCGTGAGCGACCGCAAGGCGCTGCGCGCCCGCGTGGCGGCGATGACCGAGCAGTTCGACGACGTGCTCGTCCAAGAGTACATCGACGGCCGCGAGTTCAACGTCGGCTTCGTCGGCAACCGGGTCCTGCCCATCGCCGAGATCGACTTCAGCCGGATGCCGGAGGGGGCGTGGTCGATTCTGACCTACGCCGGGAAATGGGAGACCGGCTCGCTCGATGATCTGGGCTCGGTGCCCGTGTGCCCGGCCGGCATCCCGCAGAAGCTCGCCGACCGGCTGATCCGGGTGGCCGAGCTGGCGTGGCGCACCATGCAGGGCAAGGGCTACGGTCGCATCGACCTGCGCGTCGACGAGCAGGGCCGCCCCTGGGTCCTCGAGGTCAACCCCAATCCCGACCTGAATGACGACGCCGGCCTGTCGCGCATGGCGAAGGTCGCCGGGTGGGATTACGCGGAGTTGGTGCGTCGGATCGCGGAAGTGGCGCTCCGCGAGGCGCAGGGCGCCAAGGCGGCGCGTGAGCTACTCGCTCCGTCCCGTCGGTCGCGCGCAGCGCGCACGGCTTGAGCAGCTCACGGCGGCCACCGGCCTGTTCCGGCCGGACGAAGTCGCCATCGCCGTGGAGCTGCTCGACGACGCCCTCGCGGGCGACGACGCCTACCGCTTGCTCGGCGCGTACCAGGATGACGAGCTCCTGGGCTACGCCTGCTGGGGTCCCACGCCGGGCACCAGTGGAACCTTCGATCTCTACTGGATCGTGGTCGACCCCGCCTGGCAGGGGAAGCGGGTCGGCACCGAGCTTTTGCGAGCGGTCGAGGACGCACTGACGACCGGGAACGCCCGCCTGATCGTCGTCGAGACGTCTTCGCGCAGCGACTACGCGCCCACGCGCGCCTTTTACGAGCGGCGCGGATACACGGCAGCGGCCCGGCTCCCGGGCTACTACGCCCCTGGCGACGATCTGGTCATCTATCTCAAGGACCTGACGTATGGCGTCGTGGCAAGAGCGACTGCGTAAACAGAGCATCGCCTCCCTCGAGGCGCTCGTCGCCAGGTTCGGCGCCGAGCACTTCCCCGACCTCGCGCGGCTGCGCCAGGCCGCGGAGAATTTCGAATTTCGCATCTCCCCCGCCATGGTGGACCTCATCAAATCGCCGGGCGACCCCATCTGGCGGCAGTACGTGCCAGACCTGCAGGAGCTCGAGGTACACGACGGCCTCGTGGATTCGCTCGCCGAAGACGCCCACTCCCCGGTGCCGAACATCACGCACCGCTATCCCGACCGCGCGCTGTTCCTCGTGTCCCCCGTGTGCGCCGCCTATTGCCGCTTCTGCACCCGGCGGCGCAAGGTGGGCGACCCCGAGAAAATCCCCATGGCCCACCTCGAGTCGGCGTTCCGCTATCTCGAGGAGCACATCGAGATCCGCGACGTCATCATGTCGGGTGGGGATCCGCTGCTCCTCTCGGATCGGCGGATCGACGAGCTCTGTCAGCGCCTGCGCGCCATTCCCCACCTCGAAGTCATCCGGATCGGCAGCCGGGTGCCGTGCCATCTCCCCGAGCGGATCACGCCGGAGCTGTGTGCGATACTGAAGCAGTACCATCCGCTCTACATCAACACCCACTTCAACCACCCCGACGAGCTCACGCCCGCGGCAGTCGCGGCGCTCGGCAAGCTAGCGGACGCCGGGATACCGCTCGGCTGCCAGACGGTGCTCTTGAAGGGCGTGAACGACGATCCCGAAGTGATGAAGCGGCTGATGCAGAAGCTGCTGGCCGCGCGGGTTCGCCCCTACTACATCTACATGTGCGACCAGGTTGCGGGAGCGGAGCACTTCCGCACGACGGTCGAAAAGGGACTGGAGATCATCCGGGCGCTGCGCGGCTGGACCTCGGGGCTCGCGGTGCCGCACTTCGTGATCGACGCGCCCGGCGGCGGCGGCAAGATCCCGCTGTTGCCGGAGTACGTGGAATCGATCAGCGACGATGCGGTGGTGCTCAAGAACTACGCGGGCAAGCGCTACGTCTACCGGCAGCCCGGTGCCGCCAACCTCCAGCCGCCGACCGAGTTCGAGCCCGTGCTGGTGGGGTAGCGCTGTCGCGTTTCCGCCCCTCCCTGTCGCAAAAACGCCCTCACCAAACCGCCGGACCCACGCCACATTTCCCCGATCCCTCTCCGGACGGTGCCCCTGGCTCGTCTTTCCTCCTTCGCGACACCCGCGCTCCTCTGGCTCGGCAGTCCGTTGGCCCTCGCCGGCGCGCAACGACCGGACACGACGTCCGCATCACCTCCTAGCGGCGTGCACTGGACCGCCGCGGACCGCTACGAACCCGTGTTCGACGGCCTGCACAAGATGGCGCCACAAGGCGATCGTGTCGCGCCTGTTCGGAACCTGACCCTGCGACGCGACGTCATCGTGTTCCACCTCGAGGACGGCAACCTCTTCCTGGCGACGCCGGTCGCGGGCCGCACGATCGGCGCGGTGTTCGTGGGACGGGGCTCTGTCGGGTTTACGCCGCCGCTCGACCTTGAACGAGGGGAGGTCCGGCGCGTGCTCGGTGATTCCGTCGTGGATGCCCGGATCTCGTCCGCCGCCTTCGTCTTCACCGACTCCACCCTGGCCGAGCTCGAGCGGCAACTCAGCTTCGGCCCGCGTCCCGCGGTGAGCCAAGGTACCGGCGTCCTCGGCGACGCGATCGATCACCTCGTGGACGGGCGGCGCGTCGTGCAACCGACCCTGATCACCGCCTTGCTGAACGGCGACACGAACGGGTTCTTCTACGCTCATGTCAAGCGGGAGCACGGCGAGGACCTGATGTTCATGGTGGATCCAGACGACGATGAGCAGGTCTCGCTCCTGCGCGGCGGACGGGAGGGGCAGAAGGTTCAGGTTATCGCTGAGTTCCGGCGGGCGGAGGATTTGCACGACACCACGACGGCGGACCCGGAGCGGAGGCAGGCGTTCAAACTCGTCGCGTATCGGATCGAAGCGACGATCGCTAAGGGGCTCGGATTTTCGGCGGTGTCGACGGCACGGCTCACCGCCCGCCGCCCTGGAGCCGGCTGGGTCCAGCTCAACCTGCTCTCGGAGCTGGACGTGGACTCGGTGCGCGAAGAAGGGGGCCGGGCCGTCACCATGTTCCGCACCAAGAGGACTCCCGAGCTGTGGGTTCGGTTCGATCCGCCGCCCCGCGCGGGAGACACACTCGCCGTGCGCGTCACCTATCACGGCGACCTCATCGGCTACACGTCGATCCTGGAAGGCATCACGCGGCAGTGGCCGGGCTGGCTCAAGGTCGAGACGTCCACAGCGCCCGATCAGTGGCTGTTCGTCAAGTCGTCCTACAACTGGTTCCCGCGATACGGGGGACAGCCCGCGGACGTGGACATGACGTTCCACACCCCAAAGCGCTACCGTTTCGCGAGCATCGGCCGGATGCTCGATTCACATCTGGAGGGCGACGTAGTAACGTCGCATTGGGCCACGGTACGGCCCGCCGACCAGGTGTGCTTCAGCCTCGGTGCGCTCGACGAATTCAAGATCACCGATCCTCGCATTCCGCCGGTCACCGTCCACACCAACGGCGAGGCGCATCGGCAGCTCGACAAGTTCTTTCTCACGCTCCAAAGGCAGCTTCAAGGCTCCGTGTTCCTGTCGAGGTTCCTCTCGACGCGCTCACCCGAGCAGGACGTGGGCGCCGACGTGGCGAACAGTCTCGCGTTTTTCGCCCGAGTGTACGGTCCCCCGCTGTTCGACCGATACTATGCCGCCGAGATCCCGTTCAGCTACGGGCAAGCCTTCCCGGGCCTGATGTATCTGCCGGTGTGGACCTTTCAGGCGATGAGCGACAGCGGCTACGACGAGATCCTCCGCTCGCATGAGACGGCGCACCAGTGGTGGGGCATCGGCGTCGAGCCGGCCGGATACCGGGACGCATGGCTGTCGGAGGGGTTCGCGGAGTTCTCAGGTCTGTGGTATATGCAGCTCATTCTCCGGGACAACGAGAAGTTCTTCAGGCACCTCAAGCACTGGCGACGGGAGATCCGCGGGCGGCGTAACGACGCACCGCCGATCGGAATCGGATGGCGTGCGGGACAGGTGAACGCCCGGGACTATAGCCTGATGATTTACTACAAGGGCGCCTGGGTGCTGCACATGCTCCGGAACCTGATGATCGACCTCCGCACGATGAATGAAGACGCCTTCATCGCAACGATGCAGGATTTCTACAAGGAGTACCGCGGCCGCCGGGCCTCGACGCGGGATTTCCAGAGAGTGGTGGAGCAGCACGTGGGTGTCGACATGAGTTGGTTCTTCGATGAGTGGGTGAACGGGACGGCGATTCCCACCTACACCTTGTCTTGGCGCGCCGAGCCGTCACAGGGCGGGCACTACACCCTGCGGCTGCGTGTGCGCCAGGAGGACGTGCCCGAGCACTTCATGATGCCGGTGCCCCTGAAAATCGGGTTCGCCGACACCACGATGCATGCGTACGTGCGGATCAAGGTGACCGGACCCGGGACCGAGGCGACCCTGGACTTGCCCGCGGAGCCGACGCGACTCGACCTCAACCCGTTGGAATCGGTGCTCGCGGCAGTGAAGGAGGAGAGTTGGGAGTAGCCGCCTAGGGCTGGGCGAGCAGTCCGGTCCGCAGCGCGAAACCCACCAGGTCCGGCCGGTGTGCGAGCCCCAGCCGATCCTTCAGGCGAGCGCGGTATTCGTCCACCGTCTTCGGGCTGACGGACAGCTTGACGCCGATCTCCTTGGAGCTGTGGCCCAGCGCGAGCAGTGTGAGCACCTGGCGCTCGCGGCCGCTCAACCGCCCTGCCGCCAGTTTCTCGTCTTCCACTTGACCCGCCTTGCGATACCGCTGCAGCACGACGAGCCTGGCTGCGTCCTCGTCGAGAAACAGGCGGTCCTCGGCCACGGTCCGGATCGCCCGCGTCAACTCTTCCACGGGAGCAATCTTGCGGATGAAACCGCTCGCGCCCGCTTCGAGCGCGTCGCTCACCTGCTGCTCCTGCGACAGCGCGGTGAGCACGAGCACCCGGGTGCCCAAGCCGTGCCCGACGATGCGGCGCGTCGCCTCGATGCCGCCTTGCCCTGGCATGGCCAGATCCATCAGAACGACGTGCGGTCGCATGGCCTTGGCCATCGCGACCGCCTCACTCCCGGTCCCGGCTTCGCCCACAACCACGATACCGGGTTCTTTCTCCAGTAACGCGCGCAGGCCGGCCCGCAAGACGACGTGATCGTCAGTCAGGACAATCCGGATTTCTTGCAGACCGCCGGCGACGTTGACGCTGAACATTGAGGGGCCCTCCCTCCAGAGCCTTCCTCGATGCGTGGACAGCAAGATTTGCACCTGACGGGCAGCGGCGCACCACCTCGGTCCAGACGGAGCTGGTGTGTTGCGCAATCGCGACACGGGGACAGCCGCCTGCACCACTCGCGCTACGGCAGTTGCCAGATCTCCACGCGGTTCCCGGACAGAATCGGGATCAGCACGCGCTTGCGCCTGGCGTCGTATCCGATGTCGCCTGGGCTCGGCACGCCAGTGATCAGCTTCACTTCCTGTCCGGTTTCGTAGCTCGACACCGTCGAGTCGCTCCAGCTCGAGACGAGGATCCGGCTCCCAGCGATCTCGACGCCGTCGAACCCTCCTGCGCCTTTGGCGATCACGCTCGGTGCCTTGTCTCCCGGCTTCCAGGCCAGCACCGAGCGCCCCCCGAACGACACGACAATGAACCGCTTGCCCAGGGAGTCCAACGTGATTCCGTTCGGCCGACCCAGCGTGTCGCCCCGCACTGCGACCGTCACCTGCCGGTCCGGCCCGACGCGGAAGATCCGATCGGGCCCGGGGTGCAGCACATTGCCCACGTCGTCGAACCGAATGCCGGTGTCGGTGATGTAGAGCGCGCCGGTCTGCGCAATCGCGATGTCGTTCAGGAAGACCGCGCCCAAGCTGGCCAGGCTCACACTGTCTCTCGCGGCGCCGGTCTTCGCGTCGAAGGCGCGGACCACGTCGATATCGGCCGCCCACAACGTGTCCCCCCGGATCGCCAGGCCCTTCGGGGCGTTGAGCGTCACACCGTTGTGGGCGCCCTCGATGAACTTGAGATTCTCGACGGCACCGTCCGGCCGCACGCGGCTGATGAACCCGTTGTTGTCCTTCGCCGTGGGACCGCCGTTGATGTTCGAGACGAAGTAGATGTCCTGCGCCGGGTCGTGCAGCACGGATTCGGGCGTGAGGAACCCCTCCACCAGGGTCACCTTCGTCGCGGCGGGAGACGGTGGCGGAGTGGGCGCCGCGGCGGGGGCGGCTGGCGCGGCGGTGTCGGGCGCCGCGGGCGTCTCGGATGCCGGCGGCGTGTTGTCCGCCCGCTGGCAGGCTGCGCCACAGGCGGCCAGGATGACGCACCACAGTGTGGGTCTCATGGGTTTTCTTCTACCCCGCTATGCCTTCGCCTCTTCCAGTTCCTTTTTCCGCACCTCGGCCACCTTTTGCGCCGCGTCCGGCGGGACCTCCTGGTAGACGTGGAACTTCGCGCGGTACGTACCACGTCCATGGGTGATCGAATGCAGCATCGTAGCGTAGCGGTCGAGCTCAGCCTCCGGCACGAGGGCCTTCACCTTCACCAGGCGCCCCTCGGGCTCGGTGCCGAGGATATGGCCTCGGCGCGACGAGAGGTCGCCCATGACCACACCCTGATACTCATCGGGCGTAAGCACCTCGAGCTCGAGAATCGGCTCGAGGAGCACCGGCCGGCAGTTCGGGCTCACGGTGCGGAAGGCCAGGATGCCCGCCATCTTGAATGACATCTCGTTCGAATCCACGTCGTGGTAGGACCCGTCGTACAGCTCCACCTTGAAATCGACCACGGGATACCCCGCGATGGGGCCGCGCGCCGCTGCTTCCTGGATGCCGCGCTCCACGGCCGGGATGTACTGCCGGGGGATCACGCCGCCCACGATCTCGTCCACGAACTGGAAGCCCGATCCCCGCGGGAGTGGCGCGATGCGAATCCAGCAGTCCCCATACTGGCCGCGGCCGCCGGTCTGCTTCTTGTGTTTCCCCTGGCCCTCCGCCTTTCCCTTGAACGTCTCACGGTAGGCGATCTTCGGCTTGCCGATCTGCGCGTGCACGCCGAACTTGCGCGCCAGCCGCCCCACGATGATCTCGAGGTGGCGCTCCCCTAGCCCGCGGATCAGGGTCTGCCCCAGCTCGCCGTTGTACTCATGCTGGAAGGTGGGGTCTTCTTCGTGCAGTTTGTGCAGTCCGGTCGACAGCTTCTCCTCTTCGCCTCGCTGCTTGACCTCGATCGCTTCGGTGATCACTGGCTCGGGGAACGGGATCTTGGGGAGCACGATGGCGTGCTCCTTGGTCGAGAGTGTGTCGTTGGTATGCGTGTCCCTGAGTTTAGCCACCACCCCGATGTCTCCCGCGTGCAGCTCCGGTATCTCGAGCCGCTCCTTCCCCACCGTGACGCACAGATGGTTCAGCTTCTCGACGGCCTCGCGCGGCGCGTTGTACACGTCCTGGCCGTTCTTCACGGTGCCCGCGTACACCCGGAAGTACGTCACGTCGCCGACGTGCGGCTCGGAGATCGTCTTGAAGACCTGCGCGACGAACGGTCCACCGTCTCCATTCTTGAGGGTCACGCGCTCTGCGCTCCCCCAGCGCTGCGCGTCCAGCGGCGGCCGCTCGTTCGGCGCCGGCAAGAGCTCCACCAGCTTCGACAGCAGCGCCCGCATGCCGTACGTCAGGTCGGCGGCGCCGCAGAACAGCGGAAACAGCTCGCCCTTCAGCATGCCTGCCTTCATCGCCGAGATCGCCTCATCGCGCCCGATCTCCTCGCCCCCCAGGTAGCGCTCGAGCAGCGTATCGTCGGTCTCGGCGATGCGCTCGATCAGCTCCCTCGAGTATCGTTCGAACCGCTCCTGGTATTCGGGCGGCACGTCGACCTCCTCGTACTCGCCGGCCTTCGTCCCCTTCTTGTACAGGTGGCACTTCCTGGAGAAGAGGTTGATGATCCCGTGGAACTCGGGGCCTTCGCCCACCGGGATTTCCACCGGGATCACCTTGGGCGTCAGCCGCCCCTTGATCTGGTTGTACACCTTCTCGAAGTCGGCATGCTCCTTGTCCATCAGTGAGACGAAGAACAAGCGGGCGATCCCCCGCTTGTCGGCGTAGTCCCACACCTTCTCGGTGCCGACCTCGACGCCGCCCGTGGCCGAGACGACGATCACCGCCCCATCGGCGGCATACACGCCCGCCAGCGCCTCGCCGGTGAAGTCGAGGTAGCCGGGCGTGTCGATCAGGTTCAACTTCGTATCCATCCACTCGGCCACGGCGATGGCGAGGTTGATGGAGTACTTGCGTTCGATTTCGTCGGGGGTGTAATCGGTGAGGGCAGTGCCGTCCTTCACGGACCCGTGGCGCTTGCTCGTGCCGGCCACGAACGCGAGGGCATCGACCAGGGAGGTCTTCCCGCTCGCGCCGTGGCCCACGACGGCTACATTGCGGATCTCCGGTGTCTTGTACACGCGCATGGGCGCGGGCTACTCCTGCAGGGGGTGAGGAGAATATGAACCGGCCGGGAGGGAGACGGCTAGGCAGACGGCGAGACGGCCAGACGGCTAGCGGCGTGTAGGCGTGAGCCTGCAGGTGGGCCTAACTCCACCCTCAAGCCTCACCGCCGCTGGGCGTCTAGACGTCTAGCCGTCTGTCTCGCCGTCTCGGCGTCTACCGCTTTCGGCACGCGCAGCGTGACGATTCCCCCCAGCGCCATCACCGCCCCTGCGACCACGAACGCCGCCGGATGGGACGCGTCGTACACCTGTCCCAGCGCCAGCGGCCCGAGCAGCCGACCCAGAGCCCCGAGGGACTGCGCCGCGCCCAGCACCGTTCCCTGCTCGGTCGGATCAGCGAAGATCGAGACGAGCCCGGTCGCCGCGGGCCCGAAAATGCTGTTGGAGAACGCGAGCACGGCGGTCCAGCCGTACAGCGCCGCGCTCGAATGGAGCGCCGGAATCACCACGATGGCGAGCGCCATACCGAACCCGCCGGCGATGAGCAACCGGCGATCACCGAAGCGGCGGGCGAGCTTCCCGAACGCATATCCCTGTACCACGGCGGCGGTGGCGCCGATCACCGTGAAAAACCAGCCGAGCTCCTGCTCCCGCCAGCCGAACGTCACCGCGGCCCACAGGGGAATCGCCACGGTATAACCGGAGAAGGCAAAGGGCGCGATCGTCCACGCGAGCATGAGCGGTGCCAGGCGCGGGTTGCGGATCGCGTCACCGATGTGCGAGAGGTCCCACAGCTCGCGTTCGGTGCGGTGCTCCACCTTGAGCGACTCGGGGAGGACGACGTAGGCGGACACGAAGTTGACGAGCGATAGCCCGGCCGCGACCAGCCCCGGGGCCGCCGGTCCGAGGTAGTGCGCCGACAGCCCGCCGACGGCGGGCCCGATGATGAACCCCAGGCCGAACGCGGCACCGATGATCCCCATGCCGCGGGAGCGTTCCGCGGGCGTCGTGATATCGGCGATGTACGCCTGCGCCGCCGAGATGTTGCCGCCCGCAAATCCTGAGACGACCCGCGCGACGAACAGGACGGCGTAGGAGTGCGCCGCGGCGAACAGCACGTAGCCGAGCGCGTTGATGAGCATCGTCGCGAGCAGGATCGGGCGGCGGCCCACCCGGTCCGACGTGCGGCCCAGGAACGCGGTCGCCACGAACTGCATCGCCGAGAACACGCCGAGCAGGGCGCCCAGCCCGAACCCGCCCGCGCCCAGCCGTTGGGCGTAGTAGGGCAGGATCGGGATGATGATGCCGAACCCGATCAGATCGATCAGGATGGTGAAAAAGATGACGGCGATCCGCGAGCGGGCGACGGGCATAGGGGCTAGAATCTAAGCCGCCCCCTCTCGGAGTGCTGTCATGAGCACCTGGCATCGGCTCGGCTCAAAGGATGAGCTGCGCACCCACGTTCCCTTCGCGGTCAAGATCGAGCGCCACCGGATCGCCGTGTTCCTGCACGAAGGCCGATTCACCGCCATCTCCGACATCTGCAACCACAAGGGCGGGCCCCTCTCGGAAGGGCGCGTCCGGGGCGAGTTCGTGATGTGCCCGTGGCACGCCTGGGAGTACAGCGTCATCACGGGAAAGGGGCCGGAGGGCTACGACGAGGAGCAGGTACCCGTGTTCGCGGTCGAGGAGCGCGACGACGGCGTGTACGTCCAGACCCCGCCCACGATGCCGCGCAAGCTCGTCGAGCACATGCCGTCGCACCTGCTCGCAGAGCACCCCAAGGCCGCGGGCGCGCCCCCGCGCGTTCTGGTGATCTCGACCACCGCCATGGACGAGGTCAACCCGCGCTTCTCGACGTCGGACGCGCTGCTCGAGCACGCTCTGGATCAGGCCAAGCGCCGCGGTGGCGACACGCAGTACATCAAGCTCCGCGACTTGAAGTTCCGCCACTGCGAGGGGAACTACTCCAAGGCGGCACGCGCCTGTACGTGGCCCTGCGCCATCACAGAGCGCGACCCCGAGGATCAGCTCACCGTCGTCTACGAAGGGCTGGTGCATTGGGCGGACGTCGTGTTGATCGGCACGCCCATCCGCTGGGGGAACGCGTCGTCGCTCTACTACAAGATGATCGAGCGCCTGAACTGCGTGCAGAACCAGGTCACGATCCACGACACCGTGCTGATCAGGCACAAGGTCGCGGCGTTCATCATCACCGGCGGCCAGGACAACATCCAGGCGGTGGCCGGCTCGATGTTCACGTTCTGGGCGGAGCTCGGGTTCGTGTTCCCGCCGTTCCCGTTCATCGCGCACTCGCGCGGCTGGGACGCGGAAGACATGCAGAACAACGTGCGGCAGGTAAAAATGAGCGACATGCTCAAGGTCGCCGCCGCCGAGCTGCTCGACCGCGCGCTCGACTTCTGGACGATCATCGACCGGCACAAGGCCGAGATGGACAAGCCGATGGAGCGGGCCGGCCGCAAGGCGAACGCACTTCCCGAGCCCGAAGCGATCGAGGAGATCACCGTATGACCCGTCGCATGGCGATTGCGAAGAGTTACGAAAAAGCGCTGTTCGCGGGCGACCGCGCCTCGGTCGGGACGTTGTTCCACGACGACATCGTGTACTGGGTGGCCGGCGCTCCGCGGATCGGCGGTGAGTGGCGGGGCCGCGAGGCGGTCCTCGACGCCCTCTGGAACCGGGAGCCTGGCCTGGGCCCCGCCGACTGGGCGTACGACGAGGTGTGGCGCGAGTGGTACGACGCCGACGAGCGCGTCATCGTGGAAATCCGCGAGCGTTCCTGGCTGAAGAGCGCGCCGGCTGATGTGATGGATCAGCGCACATGCGTCGTGATACGCTTTATCTCGGACTGGATCTGTGAGATGCGGGATTACACCGATACTCACATGTACGAAGAGTTCTTGAAGCGCCACCGGAGCGAATTGCCAAAGTTCAAGCAACGCTAGCGCGACTTACATTCACTCCGTTCTGTTCTCCCCTGTGCGTCTAGTCTGTCGCGTCTGTTGCGTCTAGTCTGGTATCGCGTCGTGCTTCCAGTCCCGCCGCCGCGCGATCCAATACAGCGGCATGCCCAGCAGCAGTGTCAGCCCGCTCCATGCCCACGCCGTGCCGATCGAGCGCGTCCGCGCGACCCAACCCCAGACTGACTGCCCCAGCGCGCCGCCGCTGCTCGCGAACATGGAGTCGAGCGAGATGATCGTCGCCCGTTGGGCCGAGGGGATGTGGGCGTTGAGATACGTCTGCTTCACGGGCATCGCGAGCCCGATGGCCACGCCGTACGCGAGGTACAGCGCCACGACCGCGAAGAAGTTCGTCAGCAGGCCGCACGCCACCGCCAGCACCGCCTGGGCCCCGGCCGAGAGCATCAGCAGTCCGGTCCGCGTCCGCACCACACGAGAGAGCGGCGCGACCAGCGCATTGCCCACGATGAGGCTCAACCCGACCAGCGCGCTGATCACCCCGTCCACCCACACGAGATCCCGCCCCAGCAGATCGAGGAAGTAGCGTTGCCAGCTGTAGAAACCGAAGATCATGAAGCTCATGGAGACGAGCGACGCGAGCATCAGCGGCCGCACCACCGGGTGGCCGAGCCCGTACCGCAGCCCCTCCACGAAGACGCGGCGCATCTCCGCCGGCACCCGGCGCAGCTCCAACGCCCGGGGCGTGAAGCCACCCTCCGGCATTCGGAACCACGCCAGCAGAAACAGCGGCACCACGAGGGCGGCCCGCACCAGGTACGGGATGTCGAGGCGGATCTGTCCGAGCAGGCCGCCGCTGACCGTCCCGACCAGCATGGCGGCGCCGAAGACCATCTGTCCCCGGGCGAACACGGGCTCGAGCGGCTCCGTGTATCCCGTCGCCGCGAGGGCATCGACCAGCCAGGCGTCCACGGCGCCCGTGTAAAACGTGTACCCCAACCCGAGAAACACCGAGACCCACATGAACGCCCAGAATCCCCAGCCGCGCCAGGCGATGGCCACGTACAGGAGCGTGGTCACGAACAGCGTGACGAGGCATAGCAGCAGCGACACGCGCCGCCCCACCGTATCCGCCACGACGCCCGTCGGAACCTCGAACACCATCGACCCGAGCGTGAAGGCCGCGTTGGTCAGCAACACCTGCTGGATGTCGAGCCCGGCACCCATCTTGAACAGCGTGTCGATTCCCCAGATGAGCGACATCGCCAGGTTGAAGAGTCCCGTGATGGCGAAATAGGTCCGGACGATGACGCGCGGTTCTCCCTTCACGCCGCCACCACCTGCGTGTCGGTCCACGACTTGAGCACCGTCGCCGTCAGAATGACGGCGCCTCCGACGACCGCCAGCGGGCCCGGAACCTCGCCGTGCACGAGCCACGCCCACACCGGACTGAGCACCGGCTCCGCCAGAAGGAATAGGGAAGCCTCGAGCGCCGGGACGCGCGTGATCGCGCGCGACAGGAACACATAGGCCAGCCCCAGCTGGAACACACCGAGGTAGAGCACGGCGAGCCAGTCGCCCACGCGACCTGACGCGAGCGGCAGCGCCCCGGGCACGCTGACCAGAAAGACGATCAGGTTACCGCATGCCGCGGCGCCCGCGACCGGGCCGTGGTCGCCGTCGTAGCGCCGCGCCAACCAGCGGTAGCCGGTGACCGTGAACGCCCACGCCCCCGCGCTCCCCGCCGCGAGCACGTTGCCGAAGGCGGGATTCGGTGCCGTGGCGAAGCGGCGCTCGCCGCCCACGAACAGCAGCGCCAGTCCCGCGCCCAGCACCACCATGAACGCCAGGTCCGCCGCGCGCACCCGCTCGCGCAGGAACAGCGGGGCCAGCACGACGACGAACAACGGATTGGTGGCCTGGAGAAACACGGTATTGGCGGCCGTCGTGAGCTTGTTCGCGAACACGAACAGCAGGCCCGCCGCTGCATAGGCCACGCCCACGAGCCCGACGCGCCAGTTCCACCGGCGGCGCGCCTCCGGGATCAGCACGACGATCGCCACCATCGCCACCAGCGCGCGGAATGCCGCGACCTGCCAGGCGCCGAACGCGCACCACTTGATCGCCGCGCCGGCCGTGGAGAAGCACACCGCGGCAAGCACCAGCTGCAGGCGCGCCTTCACGGCACGTTCGCCCGCAACCAGTCCCGCGCGATAATCGCGATGTCGCGATGCTCGACGTCCGCGAGCGCGTTGAGCCGCCGCATCTCCGCGTCGGGCATCTTCCCTTCGAGCTCGACCAGCGCCTTGGCAACCGTCGGGTAGCGCGAGAGCATCGGCGCGCGGCTCACCACCGCGGCCTGGTACGGCGGGAAATAGTGCCGGTCGTCCTGCAGGGCGACCAGATCGAGCGCCGCAATCTGGCCGTCCGTCGAGTTGCCGGCGATCACGTCCACCTTGCGTTGCCCGAGGGCGCGGTAGGTAAGCCCCAGGTCCATTGCCGTCGGCGGCGCCGCGAAGCGCAACCCGTAGATCCTCGCGAGTCCCGCAAACCCGTCCGCGCGCTCGAGGAATTCGTACCCGAACCCCGCGTGCCAGCGCGGGACCACCGGCGCCAGGTCCGAAATCCGCTTCAGCCCGTAGCGCTCGGCGTCGGCCCGACGCACCAGAATCGCGAACGTGTTGTCGAACCCCAATGGCTTGCCCCACGAGAGGCTGAACCGCCGTGCGTACTCCGCCGCGACGGCGCGGTACACGCTGTCGGGGTCGAGCGCGGGCGGAAACTTCAGCACCGCGGTATACGCCGTCCCCGTGTACTCGACGTACAGATCGATCTGCCCCGCCGTGATGGCGTGATGGCACACGAACGTGCCGCCCAGATGGAAGCGTCGCTCCACCGGGAGGGCCGCCCGCCGCTCGATCTGTTGCGCCACGATCTCGCCCAGCAGGTCGGACTCGGTGAAGTTCTTGGAGCCGACCACGATGCGGTCAGGGTGCGCACAGCCGAGCGCGAGGAGCAGTATCCACCCGGAGAGGGCGATCTCTCTCCTCATGGTGAGCGCCACGCCAGTTTCCGCTCCGCCAAACCCAGCAGCGCGTCCGCTGCGAGCGCCATGAGCGCCGCGGGAAGCGCCCCGGCGAGGATCAGCGTGTCGTCCACCGTCGCGACACCGCGAAAAATGTAGACGCCCAGCCCCCCGGCGCCGATCGCCGCCGCGATCGTCGCGGTTCCCACGCTGACCACGGTCGCAACCCGCACGCCGGCGAGCATGACCCCAAGGCCCAAGGGCAACTCGACCAGCCGCAACAGCTGTCCGTCCGTCATCCCCATCCCGCGTCCGGCCTCGCGCACCGCCGGATCCACGCCGGCGATCCCCTCGTAGGTGTTGCGGACGATGGGGAGGAGCGCGTACAGGACCAGGGCCACAATCGCGGTTCGCGCGCCGATGCCGCCGATGAACGGCAGTGGGATGAGGAACCCGAACAGGGCGAGGCTCGGCACCGTCTGGAAGACGTTCGCGAGACCCAGCACGGGCCCCCGCCACGCCGGTCGCCGAGTGAGGAGAATGCCGAGCGGCACACCGATCGCGATCGCCGCGCCGGTGGAGATCGCGACCAGGTAGACGTGCTGGCCCACCAGTCCCAGGAGTTCCCGGGAGTTGCGGGCAAAGAAGGCCAGGAGGCTCATGCCGCCGCCATAAATGCCCTGCATTCCGGATGGTCACTCCGCCGGAAGTCGTCCGGCGTGCCGAGAAACGCAAGTCGGCCCTCGTGCATCACCCCGATCCGCGTCCCGAGCAGCAGGCCTTCGCGCACGTCATGCGTGACGAAGACCATTCCTTTCCCGAGCCGGCCCTCGAGCGTCTGGAACTCGCGCTGCAGCTCCACCCGCGTGATGGGATCGAGCGCGCCGAACGGCTCGTCCAGAAGCAGCAGCGGCGGATCGGCGGCGAGGGCGCGCGCCACGCCCACCCGCTGGCGCTGGCCGCCGGACAACTCGTGCGGGTAGCGCGTCGCGAACGTCGCGGGGTCGAGGCCCACGAGGGCGAGCAGCTCCCGGACGCGCGCGGCGATGCGCTGCGGTGGCCAGCCGTCGAGCTGCGGCACGAGCCCCACGTTCCGCTCTACCGTGAAGTGCGGGAACAGCCCGACCTCCTGAATCACGTAGCCGATGCGGCGCCGCAGCCGCGTCGCCGGCAGGTCGGCGGCGCGCTCCCCCGCCACGCGTACCTCCCCGGCGGTCGGCTCGAGCAGACGATTGACCAGCTTGAGAGTCGTGGTTTTGCCGGAGCCGCTGCGGCCAAGCAGCACGAGCGTCTCGCCGGCACCGACGGTAAAGGAGACATCCTGGACGAGGGAGCGACCCCTCCCCCGTCCC
>DATHGL010000405.1:0-3795 GCA_035317625.1 Gemmatimonadales bacterium
ATCGCCGACGCGGCCAGGAAGTCGCGGCGCGATAGGTCGCGAGGATGGGTCATCTTGGGGCCTCCCCCCGTACCGCTTTCCCGGGCGCGACGCCCTCGACTGCCTGTCCCTTCGCTACCACTGACACCCCGTTCACGATCACGTGCTGAATGCCAACAGGCGACAGCGACGGTTCCCGGTACGTCGAGCGATCCAGCACTGTCGCAGCGTCGAAGATCGTAATGTCCGCGTCCGCGCCGACACGCAGGCGTCCTTTCTGCCGCATCGCCGGGACTCTGGCGTAGAGTCGCTGCGCCGGCAGGAGCGTCATTTTGCGGATGGCTTCCATCAGCGAGAGTGAGTGGGCGTCGCGTACGTAGCGGCCAAGGACCTTTGAGAAGGTCCCCGTTGTCCGCGGATGCCCCGTGCCGTTCTGCCAGTAGGCGTCGCTCGCAATGATGGTGAGTGGACTGGTTATCGCCACGGCGACCATCTGCTCCGTGTTCGTATGAACCACGACTGGGCCGCCGATCCGGCTATAGCGCTCAAAACTTTCCCGATTCAGCCGCTCGCCCGTAGGCGGCCATTCCAGCTCGGCCAGGCGCTCCGCGGGAGCGGCTCTATAATCGTCTTGTATGGTGGCGGACTGAATCTCCGTCATTCCGGCATCATACGGATATGCCTCCGTTGTCACGTCTCGTCCGTGAGCTAGGCGCTCACTGATCATCTCGAGCATCACGGGCGTTTCGGCAAGGCCGGCACTATTGATGTGCACCACATGCAATGCAGCATGGGTTTCGCCGGCGAGCGATAGTGCTTCGTTCAGGCCGGCCACGCTCGGGCGAATGTGCACGTGTATTGGTGTCTTGGCCATTGCGGCGACGCGGAACACGGCCAACAGCTCATCTCGCGTTGCCGCCGGCGTGTACGGAAACCCTGCGCCGATGCTGACCGCGCCCTCGCTGAGACCAACCTCGATGCGTTTCGCGATCTCGCCAATCTGCGCGGGCGACGCAGGGCGATACGCTCCGTCGCTCACCGGCATCACGCTGCCGGAATCGTGCATCACCACCATCCTGACTTTGATGTGGCCGATGCTGACGCCATAGTTGACGCGCTCTCCGGCACTGCGCTCGCGGTACCAGGCAGCGACGTCCGACGTGCCGAGCTCGAGCTCGAGCGCTGTCGTCACGCCATCAAGCGAGTAGAACCGATATGTCTCGGGCGTCTGTCCGTGCGCGTGCAGGTCGATGAAGCCGGGGGCGACGACGAGGCCGCGCGCGTCTACCGTGTCCCGGCCGCGGATCGCGTGCGTCGTGATGGCGGCGATGCGTCCGCCCGTGAGCCCGATGTTCCGGACCGCATCGAGCGTGGAGGCCGGATCCATCACGTGTCCGCCGAGAATCACGCGGTCGTAGACTGGCGTGCCCAGCTGCAGGACGAGCAGAAGTTCGATAATCATGGGGTGACATCCTATCACCCAAAGCAGATCCTTCGCTACGCTCAGGATGACAGGCTCGCTCGTTCCCTGGAGGAAAGAGGCGGGAAAGACTTACTTCTAACGACAGGGGGGGTGAGGACCCCGAAAGGGCTTGGGGTGTTTCGGTTACTCCTCCTCGTGCAGCAACATCCAAGACGTCCCAAACCGGTCGCGCAGCATCGCGAACCGATTCGCGAAAAACGTCTGCTCCATCTTCATGAAGATCTGACCACCCTCGCCAAGCAGCACGTAGAGCCGCTCCGCCTCCTTCGCACTGTCCACCCGCAACGTCAAATACGCACTGCGCATCGGCTCAGCCCCCGGAATGTCCGCGCCCATGACGATCGCCTCCCCAATCTCGATGCGCGCGTGCAGGATCGCCTTCTTCCAGTCGGCCGGAACGCCGGGTTGATTCGGCTGGTCCTCGTGCGTGCGCATCATCGTGATCTTGCCGCCGAGGTGGCGTTCGTAGAACCGAAATGCGGCTGCGCACGTCCCGGGATAGTTGACGTAGATGTCGAGCTTCATTTGGCTGCTCCTGATCGTCAGTTGAGGGTCGTCGTGTCCTACACCCTAACGACGAACAGAGCGGGGGAAATCGACAGGCGGGGTTGCGCGAAGCACGCCGAGCTCCGGCGCCTGCGGAGGCGCGACGTCGGGGCCGTGGACGAGCCACGGGGCGGCGCTCGCCTAGCCGAGCGCGCGACAGTCAGCTATATCACCCCCGACGGTCCGTCAGCACCGAGGGGCACCATGGTCGGTAACGACTCAATCCTGTTCTTCCCCATCGGCCGGGTGGGCGAACGCCGGTGCTCGCCCGTGCGGCGCTGCGGGGTGCACCGCCGCCACGTGAGCGAACCTGCGCCCGCGGAGTGGCGCAGGGGCGAGCGGCGCGTGTTCGCCGATCGGCGCCGCGGGACCGAGCGCCGGCGCCACACTTCAGCCGAGTGAGCGGGGGCGGGGCGCTCACGGTGCCGTCCGACAAGGCCTAATGCTCATCCAAGCGCAGCTCGCAACCCGGCTCCTGAGTTAGTCTGCCTTTCATGACCGCTCCGCTACGCGTAGCCCGTCTGCCGCCTCGTCGGCGGCGTCGCCTGGGCCTGGTCGTGCTGGTCGTCCTGTTCGCCCTCTTGCTGCTCCTCTCCAATCTGGTCCCGCTCGCCGCCGAATGGCTTTGGTTCCAGGCCCTGGGTTACGAGCGCGTGTTCACGACGCGGCTGGTGGCCGAGGCCCTGCTCGGCATGGGGGTCGGCGGCCTCGTATTCGCGTTCCTCTACGTCAACCTGCGGATCGCCCAGCGCGGCCTCGTCCCGAACCCGCTGGTCGTCCAGTACAGCCCCGGGGCCGCCGCGGTGGACGTGACTCGGTTGTTGCGCCGCCTGGCCCTGCCGGCAGCGCTCGGCCTGGCGCTGCTGTTCGGCGTGGGCGCCGCGGGCGGCTGGCTTGGCGTGCTCCAGTTCCTGCACCGGACGCCGTTCGGCGTGACGGACCCCGTGTTTGACCGCGACGTGGGCTACTACGTGTTCACGGTGCCGGTGATCGCGGGCGCGATCGGTCTCTGCACCGCCGTCACGACGCTCACGCTGCTCGCGACCGCCGCGCTGTACGGGCTGCGACGGGACATCATCGTGTTCCGCCGGCAGGTCACGGTAGAGCCGTCGGCCCGGCTGCACCTGGCGGTGCTGATCGCCCTGCTCTTCGTTCTGGTAGCGTTGTCGGTGTACTTCGTCCGGCTTCCGGGACTGTTGTACTCCACCACGGGGCCGCTCGTGGGGGCGAGCTTCGCCGATCTCCACGCGCAGCTCACCGGCCTGCGGCTCGCCGGGCTCGCGGCGGTGGCGGGCGGAGCGCTGGTCCTGTGGGGAGCTCGCAGCCAGCGTCTGGCCCGCAACACCCTGCTCGCGGTCGGGCTCTACCTCGGCGTATCGCTGCTCGGCGTCGTCCTCTACCCGACGCTGGTCCAGAAACTGGTCGTCGCGCCGAACGAGTTGGTGAAGGAGACGGCGCAGCTCGCCTACCACATCGCGGCGACGCGGCGGGCCTGGGGGCTGGACAGCGTCGTCACGCGCGACCTGACCGGCGAGGCCGGGCTTACCGAGCGCGACATCCGGGCCAACCGGCCGACCATCGACAACGTCCGACTGTGGGACCGCGACCCGCTGCTCCAGACGTTCGGGCAGCTGCAGGAGATCCGCACGTACTACGACTTCGTCTCGGTGGACGACGACCGCTACTGGATCGACGGGCAGTACCGCCAGGTATTGCTCTCGCCGCGCGAGCTGAACTCGGGTTCGCTCCCCACCCGGACCTTCATCAACGAGCGGCTCACCTTCACG
>DATHGL010000406.1:0-6225 GCA_035317625.1 Gemmatimonadales bacterium
CGACCGTGTCCAGATCTCCCCCCAGCGCATCCATCCTGCGCTGGAACCGACAGTCGAGGACGAGGAGCCCGACCACGTAGGCCGCGAGATTGACGAGGAAGATCACGCTGAAGATCAGCGCGTAGGGCAGCCACATCCCGAAATAGAGCGCGAAACGTTTCACGCCCGGATCGAGGTTCGAGCGATCGGCGACGCTCGTCATCAGCAGGATCGCCGCCAGCGCGAGCAGCAGCAGCGTCCACGACACCAGTCCCGCCCACCAGAAGCCGGCGAAGATCACCGCCTCCGACAGCCGATCAACCCACGTGTCGAGCCGCCGACCCGCCTGCGACGCAAGGCCGTACTCCCGCGCGATACCGCCGTCGATCCCGTCGAGCACCTGGCCCAGCGCCATCAGGCCGAGCGCCCAACCCAGCCGCCCTGCCGCGACCGCCCCGCCCGCGGCGACGCTCGCGGTAAAGGCCGCCCACGTCACCTGCGTTGGTGAGATCCCGAGCGTGAGGTGGCAGAACCGCAGCACCGGCCGCAGCGCGCGGTCGAGCGTTCGCCCGGCCGCAGGCGCGAAGTCAAACATGGTGCTGCACCCAGTAGACGGCGACGTTGGCCGCCAGCAGCGCGACGAAGAGCGTCCCTTCTTTCACCTTATCGGGAATGTTCGTAAGCCACCCACGCGTGACCAGTGGAGAATAGGGGTAGAACGGCATCTTCTCAAAGCGCACACTGTAGTCCAGTGCCACGTGGATCGCGAAGAACACGAGCGGGACCACGCTGCCGAGAAAGACGCACAGCGGGACGATCCACAGCAGGGCGATCGGCTCCTGGAGCGACGAGCGCCAGTAGTACCCCCGTTTGTCCCGGAGGCCGACGGCGCGGAGGTAGAACGGCGCCTTGACCGCGTGGTCCACGTCCACCCCCATGCCGAACCCGACCGCCAGAGCCCGATCCGAGCCGTGGAGATCCATGACCTGCACGCCCAGCATCGTCGCCAGCGCGTGCGTGAAGATCGTCACGGCGCCGCGGCCCCGGCGGGCGCGACGCGCCGGCTGGAAATCCACACCAGACCCACTCCGACGCCGATCCACAGGAGATCGCGCACCCGGCTCACGATCGCCGTGTAGACGCCCAGCGCCGGATCGAGGCCGAGCAACTGGAACAGCACGTAGAGCGAGCCTTCTTTGGTTCCCACTTCGAACGGCACCACGAAGAGGAGGTTCTGCACGAGGTGGGTGAGGCCGCCGATGACGTACGCCTGCCAGTAGCCGATATCGAGCCCCACGGACCGGGCGATGAGCAGGTACTCCACCATGAAGAGGCAGCGGCTCGCGTATTCCAGCCCGAGCGCCTGAAGAAAACGACGGGGGCTCGCGTGGTAGAACTGCGTGATCTGCTCGTCCATGAGGGCGAGGGTCGCGCGCTTCGGCTCGAGCCGCCGCGCCACGCGGTCGAGCAACGGAACCCGGTGCAGGAGGTTGAGGGCCTGCTCCAGCCCGCCCCGGCGATGGCCCGTGAGGAGCAACAGCGTCAGCGCCGCCAGCGCGACGAACGCCACGATCAGCGTGGCGAGGGTTGCCGGAGCGGGCGGGAGGAAGAGCATCCCGAGCGCCAGCGCCGTCAGAAAGCTCAGGAGCATCCCGAAGGTGTGAAGCATCTGGTAGATCACCGCCGAGCCGGCGGCGCGTCGCACGCCGAGCCAGGGCGCGACGGCTGCGATCTTGAACGGCTCGCCGCCCACGTTCACGAGCGGCGTCATGAAGTTGAGCGAGAAGCCCGAGACGGTGATCGCCCAGGTGCGCCAGAACGGCGGATGGCTGGGCTCGCCCGCCATGATGAGCCACCAGGCGCCGGCGTTGCAGGCACATACCACGCCGTACAGCAGCAGGATGGGCGCGAAGATCCAGCCGGTGCGCGCCGCGTCCGCCCAGAGCCGCCCCACCCCGATGCGCGCCACGAGCCCGGCGAACAGCAGGGAGCCGGCCGTGAACAGCAGGAGCTGAACCTTGCGACTCACACGCCGTCCGCGATCGGGACCGTCGCGCCGCTCCGGGCCGCGGCGTAGGTGTGTTCGACGACGCTCGCGACGCGCCGGATGTCCTCGAGGAGGGGCCGCGCCGCGGCACCGGCGTCGTCACGGTCGAGCGCACGTATGAACCCCTCGAACAGGCAGGCGAACCACCGGTGATAGGCCGTCTTGTCGAGCTCGGCCGAGCAATCGAGCCGCTCGACCTCGCCCGCCCGCTCGAGGCGCAGCTCGGCGCCGACCCATTCGATCGACCCTGCGTCCCCGACGAAGCGGATGCGGTTCTCGCGCGCCCGCGCCGCCCACGTGAGGAACATCGTCACCAGGCGGCCCGGATACTCGAACCGGACCGACGCCGTATCCTCCACGTCGTACGCGGCGTGGCGCAGCCGGCCGGTCCACGCGCTCACCGCATGCGGCAGGCCGGCGATGTCCAAGAGCTGGTACACGAGGTGGGTGCCATGGTCGAGCAGGACGCCACCTCGGCCCGCCGCATGCGTGCCGCGCCACGGCGTGGCCCCGGCCGCGCGGCCGGGGTCGGCCGCGAGCCGGGACACCACGAACTCCGCCAGATGCCAGCGGCCGATGGCACGACCGGCCAGCCATTCCTTCACTTTCATCCAGACCGGGTTGTAGCGGTATTGGTGGCACGGCATCACGATGCGTCCGTTGGCGCGGGCGGCGGCGGTGATCCGGTCCGCCTCGACACGCGTGAACGCCACGGGCTTCTCGCACACGACGTGGTAGCCCTGCTCGAGCCCCCAGAGGGTGAGCTCCAGATGTGAGGCGGTCGGGGTGCAGATGTCGATGAAGTCGAGGGGGGCCAGCTCGCGCAACTGCTCACGGCGGGCGAGCAGCGGGATGGCATCCACGGGTGGCACGTCCGCCGCGCTGTCCACCAGCGCGACCACATCCACTCGCGCGCCGAGGGCGCCGCGGAGCGCCGGGAGGTGCGACTGCCGCGCGATCCCGCCCGCCCCGATGATGGCGCCGCGGTACCGCTTCAGGTCAGGTGACCCGGGCGTAGCCATGACGCTCGGGGTCGAGCAACCCGCCCAGGGCCGTGGCGTTCCACTCGTGGATCCAGAGCAGCACCACGAGCAGCAGACTCATCCACACCGCCTCGACCCACAGAAACGCGGACACGTGCGCCGCCACCGCCGCCAGGCCCAGCAACACGAACCGGATGTTCTGCCCGAGCCATGCGCACAGCGGCAGCACGGTCTCCTGGCGCGCGCGGTACTCGGTCCGGAATGCTTCCGTCACACTGCCGCGGCGCAGCAGCCGGATGAGCCTGGCCGTGCGGGGGAAGAGCTGCGTCTGCCGCACCACGTAGTCGCGGTACACTCGCGCGCCGAACCGCTCGAACGGGGTCCCCCGCCGCGCGAAGTCCACATCCTCCGGCAGATCCAGCTCGCCCTTGTTGCCGATGCCGATGGAGAGAAATGCGTTGCGCACGAAGTCCACAGCGGCGGCCTGGTACGTGTGCGCTAGTCCCGCCGCCATCCCGAGGAGAAACGCCCCCGGCCACCAGAACCCCGCCTGAATGAGCCGGTAGATGAGGTGAAAGTAGAGATTCATGAATCGGAGGCTGTCGTTGGTGCCGTCGAGCACGCGACCGAGCCGGGTGGACGTGCCACGCAGACGCGCCAGCTGGCCGTCCGCCGAATCGAAGATGTCCGACACGATGAACAGCGCGAGCCCGATGACGTTCGTCCAGCGGTCCCGATAGACGAAGAGGTGACCGGCCACGAGCCCGATCACGAGCGACCACAACGTCACCTGGTCGGCGGAGATCCCGGTCGGCTGCAGCGCCCGCGCGATGCGGATGCCGATGGGCCGGAAGAAGTGCAGGTCGGCCCACTCCTCCACGGCCTGCCCCTTATGCGATAAGTCGTTCTGCGGCTTCACCGAGTACGTCCTTCATGGTGGCGAGGGCGCCCATCGCCTGCGCTTCGTCGATGACGAGGGGTGGATTGATGCGGACCTCGGGGTTGTAGATCATCGCCAGGACCCCGCGGGCGAGCAGCGTATCGAAGATCCACCGCGCGGTTTTCTTGTCGAGCAGCGTGCGCGTTCCCGGAACGACGAGGTCAAACCCGATCATCAGGCCCCGGCCCCGCACATCCGACACGATCGGCAGCTCGGATTCCCAGCCCCGCATTTCCGCCCGCATCAGGTCGCCGAGCCGGCGGGCGTGCTCGACCAGGCCATCCTCGAGGATCGTCTCGATGGTGGCGCGGGCCGCTGCGGCCGCGAGCGGGTTGCCACCGTAGGACGAGGAGCTGCCGCTCGGATTGGCCCACGGCTTGGAGAACGCGATCGCTTCGCGGGCAATCACCCCGCTCATCGGAAACCCGCCGCCGAACCCCTTCCCCACGGTGAGGACGTCCGGGAGCACGGCCTCGTGCTCGATCGCGAACATTTTTCCGGTGCGCCCGAATCCGGTGATCATCTCGTCGCAGATGAGCAGTGCACCCAGCTCGTCGGCGAGCTCCCGCAGCAGCTTCAGGTAGCCCGGCGGCGGCACCACGTTCCCCGCCGTGCCCTGAATCGGCTCCACGATGATCGCCGCCACGTCCTTCGTGGTCTCAAGCTCGATCTTCTTACGGAGGAACTCAACGCAGTGCCACCGGCATGACGGGAATGTCTTGTCGAACGCGCAGCGTGCACACGACGCGTAGGGCGAGAGGTAGGCGCCCGGCATCAGCGGCCCGAGCGCGTGCTTGAAGCTCGAGCCGAGTAACGGGAGCACGCCGCCGGTCTTGCCGTGGAAGCCACCCCAGAAGCCGATCACTTCGGTATGGCCGGTGCGTGCCTTGGCGAGGCGGAGCGCCGCCTCCATCGCTTCGGCCCCGCTCGAATACAACTGCGTGCGATTCAGGTCGCCGGGCGTGAGCTCGGCCAGCAGCGTCACGAGCGCGGCACGGTGTTCGGTGGTGAAACTGCCGGCGTGCACGCGCGCGATCTGTCGCTGCATCGCGGCCACGTACTTGGGATGGGCGTATCCGAGGCTCGCGACGCCCACACCGGCAAGCAGGTCGACGTAGCGGTTCCCGTCCACGTCGTACAGAAGAGCCCCCTCGCCGCGGTCGATCGCAAGCTGGCTGAACAGCGCCACGCTCTGGGTACCTGGGGCCATGTACAGGAGCTCGGCGTCGAACAGGGCCTTGGATTGGGGCCCGGGAAGTTGGATGCTGCGCAGCGTGTGCGTCACGAGTGTTTCCGATGCGCGAAACGGTGGGTGATGTAGGCTGCGATGGCCTGCGCCGCGTCGTCGCGAAACGGCGCGAAGCTCGGCCAGTCGTTGATGTCGATCAGCACGGGGCGGTCGGGCTGCGGAAACGCGACGTCACCTCCGAACACCTCGAGCCCGAGGATCGCCGCTGCCTCGAATGCGAGCGCCTTGAGCCGGTTCTCATCCACCGCCGGCCGCACACCGCCGAAGCCGGCATCCGAGCCGTACCAGTTGAAGAATCGGCCGTCGGTCACGGCGTAGAATTTCACCACCGGACCGGGCACGTGCTCCTGCAGCGCGACCCAGGGGATGCCGCGCGCGGTGAACGCCTGCAGCGCCTCGGCCACGTGCTCGCGCGCGATGGCGACGACGTCCTCGGCGCGCTCGGCGTGCACATCCCCCCGCTTGATCCAGACCTTCTGGTGATCGGGGCTCAGCGCGGCGAGCTGGTCAGCGGGCGGGAGCGGGGCGGAGCTCGCGTGGATGAGGGTGCGGGGAAACGCCAGTGTGCTGTCGCCCAGCCGCCTCACCATCCGGTAGCGATGACAATTGAGGGCGCTCGACGGGCGGTTCACCACGACGATGCCGTCGGACTCGAGCGGCATCAGCTGCTCGGCCGCGAGCGATCCCTGGCACATGTTGAGGTACAGCTCCGCCGTCGGCAGCCGGCCCTGCTCGACCTCACGCTCGGTGGTCTTGATGGCCCGCCAGCCCTGGACCCCGAGCCGCCCCACCGTCGCATCGAGGATGGCCGTATCGTTCACGCGGTGCTGCAGCGGCGAATAGGACGGACTGCGGTAAATCGCGACCAATTGAGCCAAGGCGATGTCGCTCCTCGGAGTCCCGCGTTCACGCCTCACACGCGGCAAGCCACGCGTTGGCGCTCTGGAGATCTGATGGCCGATCGATGTCGATGATACGTGCCACTTCCACCGCGCGGACCCGCCGCCCCTCCGCCACCACCGCCTTG
>DATHGL010000407.1:0-3676 GCA_035317625.1 Gemmatimonadales bacterium
CCATTACCCACGTCACGCGGCAGGGCGCGACGCTGCACCTGCGCAACTTCTTCGCCCGCTTCCGGCCGCAAGCCGCCGACCGGGTGCTGTTTCTCGCCCACTGGGACACGAGGCCCCACGCCGACCAGGCGCGCAGTCCGGCCCAGCGACGCCTTCCCGTCCCGGGGGCGAGAAACAGCACCCGGTCGGCGGCTTGCGGCCGGAAGCGGGCGAAGAAGTTGCGCAGGTGCAGCGTCGCGCCCTGCCGCGTGACGTGGGTAATGGATTGCACGACGACGCTGTCGGCCGTGGCGCGGAGGTGCTGCAGGATCCAGTCGCCGGTGCGCTCGTGGCCCACCGTGCCGGGGATGCGCGGTCCGAACTGCATCTGCTGCTCGAGATAGCCGAAGGCGCGCGGGCCGGCGAACTCCCGCGTGCGCCCGGCGCCGTCGCGCGCACCGCACGCGGGGACGGCGAGGGCCAGCGTGAGGCCCAGGCCCGAGCGCGCGAGGCGGCTCTTTCGGATGGTCACAGGGTAGTGATGTCTTGTAGAGACTTGGACTTCCGAATATAATGGCGCCACCGATCGTGCGCACCATCAGCCGCTACCTCCTGCGCCAGCACGTCGCGCCGCTCGGCTTCGCCCTGGCGGCGTTTACGTCGCTGATGCTCATTCAACAAGTCGCGAAGCAGCTGTCCAGCCTGCTCGGCAAGGGGCTGCCCACCGGCGTCATCATCGAACTGTTCGCGCTGTCGCTGCCGTTCATCGTGGCGGTGACGCTGCCGATGGCGGTGCTGGTCGCGGTGCTGCACGTGTTCACGCGACTCGCCGCCGACAACGAGATCACCGCCATGCAGGCCGGGGGCGTGAGCGTCGGACGGGTCGTCGCGCCGGTGCTCGCGGGAGCCGCAGGTGTCGCGGTGCTGTCGTTCCTGTGGAATGATCAGGTCCTCCCCCGCACGAACCACGAGCTGCGCACGCTGCAGGTGGACATCCAGCGCAAGAAGCCGTCGTTGACGCTCAAGGAGCAGGTGATCAACGAAGTCGTGCCGGGGCAGTTCTTCCTGCGCGCGGCCCGCATCGACGGCAACTCGAACAAGCTCAAGGATGTGACGATCTACGACTTGGGGAACGCCGAGCGACGGCGCATCATCACGGCGGACAGCGGACGGATGGCCTACGCCCGAGGGGGCCGGGATCTCTTCCTGACGCTCGAGGACGGGGACATCGAGGAAGTGAACCGCACGGACCCGACCCGATTCAATCGCACCTTTTACCGTACGAACCGGATGCGGGTCGGAGGCGTGGGGAACACGCTGCAACGCACGGAGAGCGACTCCTACAAGAGCGACCGGGAGATGTCCACCTGCGAAATGTGGCAGGCCGCGGCCGAGGCGCGCCGCGAGGCCGCGCAGGCCGCGCGGGACGCGCGGCTCGCGATCGAAAACGACCTGCGCCGCCTGGCCGGGCTGGCGCCAGGTCCGCCCACGTCCGTGCCGAGCCAGCTCGACACGGTCGCGCCCGGGTTGTACTGCCGGGCACTGCAGCGGTTTGCCGCGTGGCTGCTCCCACCCGAGGCGCAGGCCCAGACGCCCCAGGCCCGGTCCCCGCAGCCGCAGTCGCCCACCGTCTTCATCACCCCCGGGGCGGGGATCGGCGAGGACCAGCGGCTGCGCAACGCGCGCACCCGCGCGGCGACCTACGAGGTGGAAATCCAGAAGAAGTACGCCATCGCGGCGGCGTGCCTGGTCTTCGCGCTGGTGGGGGCGCCGGTGGCGCTGCGGTTCCAGCGCGGCGGGGTGGGGCTCGTCATCGGCATGAGCGTCGCGGTGTTCACCGTCTACTACATCGGATTGATCGGCGGGGAAGAGCTCGGCGACCGGTTGTTCCTGTCCCCGTTTCTGGCGATGTGGACACCCAACCTCATCTTCGCCGTGGCCGGCCTGATCGGGCTCTGGCAGATCCGCAAGCCGGGGAACTCCCCCCAGGGCAGCGACTGGAGCGACCTGCGGGAGACGCTGGCTCGCTCGCTCCGGCGCCTGGCCGCGCTGGGCGACCGGCTGCATCTGGTCCCGCGGCGCGACGCGCGATGAGCACGCTCGACCGCTACGTGCTGCGCGAGTGGACCAAGGTCTGCCTGCTCGGTGCGCTCGGGTTTCCCTTCCTCGTGATGGTCATCGACCTCACCGACAAGCTGGACACCTACCTCGGCCGGGGGATCTCCAAGGCCCGGGTGGCCTACTCCTACCTGTTCTTCCTCCCGGAGACGATTTCGCTGGTGCTGCCGGTCGCGGTGCTGTTCGGGGTCGTGTTCACGGTGGGTGCGTTGGGGCGGTACTCGGAGCTGACCGCGGCGAAAGCGTCGGGGATCTCGTTCCATCGCATGGTGCGGCCGCTGCTCGTCGCGTCGCTCGCGGCGGCGCTCTTGGACCTGGGACTCACCGAGCTCGCTCCGGTGACTTCCGCCAGGCGCGCCGAGCTGCTGGGGGAGAAAACCGCCCGCCCCACGGGCTCTCGGTTCTCTCCGTTCGTCTACCGGGCGGACGGGGGGTGGGTGTACTCGATCCGCTCGCTCGAGCTCAAGACGAGCGGCGCGGAGATGCGGGACCCGATCATGGAGCGCGGGGGGGCGGGGGAGGACTACCCGACGATCCTGGTCGCGGCGCAGCGAGCGACATACGACACGGCCCGGACGACGCGCGGCTGGATCCTCACCAAGGGCGCGGTTCGCTACCTGCTCGGCCCGGGCCGGGAGCCGACGTTCAGCTTCGAGGGTCTCAGGACCAGGGCCCTGCGCGAGACGCCCGCCGCGCTGCTCGCCGAGCCCAAGGCGCCGGACGAGATGCGCTACGCGGAGCTGGGGCGCTACGTGGACGCGCTGGCCCGCTCAGGCTCGGACACCAGGAAGCTGCGGGTGGAGCAGGCGCTCAAGCTCGCGGTGCCATTCGCCTGCATCATCATCGCGCTGTTCGGGGCGCCGCTCGCGATTTCCACCCCGAAGAGCGGCACGGCGTGGGGCGTGGCCGTGTGTCTCGCCACGACCTTCGTCGACCTCCTGATGTTCCAGCTGGCGAAGGCGATCGGGTCGGGCGGCGCGCTGCCGCCGACGTTCGCGGCCTGGATGCCCAACCTACTGTTCGGGGCCGCGGGGGTGTGGCTGTGGCGGAAGGCGCGGACGTAGGGCGGCAAAGGCGCCGCGCCTTGCCGCCCTTGCCGCCCAATGCCGTCCTTCGCTAGAACGTGTAGCGCGTCCCCAGCTGAAACACCCACCGCGACCCGATGCTGTTGATCGACACCGCATTCTTCGTCGGGATGGCGAGCGCATAGATCCCGCGCCCGTTCGCAGCGTCATAACCGGTCTGCTGAATAAGGTTCTGCTCCTCGAACCCGGTGCCCGTCTGGCGAAGCAGGCCCCAGCCGGAATTGATGAAGTTCAGCACGTTGAGCATGTCGGCCGTGATCTCCAGCGTATGGCCCGAGAGCGTTGGGATCGCCCAGCTGAGCCGGGCATTGAGGAAGTTCTGCCAGGGATTGCGGCAGGAGTTCCTCGGCGCCAGCCGCCCGCGGTTGTCCTGCAAGCAGGGCTCGTTGTTGATGTAAGAGTCGAGCAGGCCGAACACGGCGTCCTGCTGTACGGCGGTACCGAATCCTGCAACGTTGCCGCCGTTCCCGTTCATGTCCATGGACGGGAACGGC
>DATHGL010000408.1:0-6892 GCA_035317625.1 Gemmatimonadales bacterium
ACCTCGGCGTTCACGCCCGCGTCGGGGCGCGAGATGTAGAGCAGGCCTGCGGGCGTGAGCTCGGCGTACGCGAGCTGGCCCTTGATCTTCACGTCCTTTTTCAGGCGCAGCGTCGCCGTGGCCACGTCCAGCACGTTCACGAAGGTGCGCGATTCGGCGTCCACCGCGAGCACCGCAGAGCCACCGACGATCATCGCGTCCGTGACCGTGCCGCGCATGCGCAGGGGCTTGGCAGCGATCGTCGTGCCGTCTTCATAGCGCGCCACATTCAGCCCCGTCTGGACCACGCCGTTCACGATACGCACGTTGCCCGTTGCCTCCTTGGCGGGCGGCGCTTCGGGGAGGATGATGATCCCGTTTGGGTGCTGCACGATGCCGTGCACCCAGCCGTCCACCGTCGCGGGCTTGGCCCAGAGCGCCTGTCCATCGGCGAGGCGGTAGGCCATGAGACGGTCGTCGAAGCTCACGTAGATGCGGTCGGCTTTGTCGAGCGACGGGTAGAGCCGCACGTGTCGCGCGGGGTTGCCCGGGCGAGCGGTCGGCAGTGCGGTGGACCACCGCATCGCGCCCGACCGCGCATCCAGCGCTCGCAGACCCATCAAGGTGTGGACGACGATCATATCGGGCCCTGCCTGCAGCACCTCGAGCGCGGTGGCTTCGGAGGCAGCCCGCACCAAGCCCTGCATCAGGCCGCCGAGTCCCTTCTTCTTGGGCTCCGTCTGCTCGAACAGCGCCTCGTTCGCCCAGCGCTCGTGACCGGTCACGAGATCGTACAGGGCCACGACCGACGGCCCGGCCGTGCGCCGTCCGTGGATGAGCAGCGTGCCGCTCTGTGGCAGCACGCGGCGGGTGACCACCTGCGCGAGGTCCAGGCGCCGCGAATCGAACACGACTCCGCCGGTCACCGGGTCAAAGATCAGCAGCAGCCCGGGGCGGGCCGCTTCCATGAGGAGGGATCCTTCGATCATGCGGACGCTGTCGGCCGGCAGCCCACCCAGCTCGGCCTTCTCCCACACGACCTGGCCGCGGTCGATATCTACGCCCGCGAGTGCGGCGTCGGTCGAGACGAGGAGCGCACCCGCCGGTGTCACCTGCTGCCAGCGGACGTCTCCTTTCAACTTGAGCGTCCAGGCCGCGGTCGCACCGGTAGCGACGGTGGGAGCAGGCGCGGTCGTCTGCGCGTGAGCCGCCGTGTGGGACAGGATGACCAGCGCGGGCACGAGCAGCGTACGACGAGCGGATACGGCGGCCATGGCGATCCCCCTGTGGACGGCGGCGAAAGGGCGGCCCCCATATCCCCCCATCGCTCCCCGGAGCGCAAGGGCGGACGACACATCGGCGCGCCCGGTCGACAGCCAAGCGCTTGCTAGGCAGCGGCCTCTCACGCGTCGACTACTCACCCTCTTCCTGGAGGTATTCGATCTTGGTCAATCGTACGGTCCGCCCCCGCGGGGCGAACGTGAGTCGGTACCAATCAGCGACGGACACCACGACGGCCTCACCGGAGCGAATGAAGGTCACCCTCGCGGCCTAGCGCCCGACGATCCGGGCGGCTCGCGCGGCCAGCGAGTCCAGCGCGGCGTACGGCTCCGCACGACCGGTCTGCACATCGTAGAAGAAGGCGCGCTCCGGTGTCTCTTCGAGCGATCGGCGGTCTCCGATCGCGGCCGACCGGAGTGCGAGAACGACGATGCGACGGCCGTCGAGCGGCTCGTGGGCCAGGACGCTCCAGCCTTTGGGGAGCACCCGGCGAAACGAGCCCCCGTGGAGGTCGCTCACATAGAGGCTCGCCGCGTCGTCCTCGTCGAGCCCACCGTCGCCGTCCGTGTCCTCGAAGGCGATTTCGTACGTGACCCACGCCTGCAGGGAATCGTCCTTCGAGCGAGGAAAGTTCACCGACCGGAGGAGGGCCGGCCGATCGAGCAGGAGATGTCCGGGGCCGCCGCCCGGCTCGAGGAAGATCGCGTTGACGTACAGTGTGTAGCGCTCGCCGTAGGAGTCACTCGATGCAAACTTCGCCTCGGGACGCTCGAACGCCTCACCGTACCGGATCAGGACGATACGCGTCGTGCTCTTCCATATCGATTGGGGCGGATCGTAGCGGACCGCACGGGAGGCCCGGTCCGCCGGCGCGCCGTGCGTGGCCGTGATCACCGCCGCGTGGCGGCGGAACCAGCTCGAGCCCACCTCCACGACGAGCCAGATTGCCAGGGCGGCGAACAACACCGCCAGGAGCAGACCGTTGACCAGCCACACCCGCTTGAGTAGTCGCTCTTGATCCACGCTCAGTACCTCACTTAATGAGGTAAATCATTGACACGGGTTACGAGCTTCTCAGGCAAAGGCTCCCCCGCTTGATAATTGGCACTCCCCTCAAGCCGCTTCCCGCCCAGGTTGTGGCCGTAGGCGAGGACCTGTACAGACGGGCCGTAGCTGGCGTGCACACCGAGCGACACGGTCTGCGAGATGACGCCGAATGTTCGAGCCAGCCAGCTCGACCTGATGGTGCGCTCCGGAAAACTGACAAAGCCGTTCTCATCAGTATGCGCATCCTGCTCGTGGCTCGCCGACTCGACGGAATAGTCTTGCCAAACCTGCCTCACAAACGCACCTCTCAAAGGGTTCCCTGCCGTATCAACGATTTGTATCGTCCAGGCAGGACAGACCGTTGATGTTGAAGGGTAGAGCGAAGCCACCACGGCGCAGATGAGGCCAACGAGAAGGGTGCGCAGCCAAGTCTGTCTCTTCGTCACGGTCTGCTTCGCATTGCGGACTGGCCTGGGGGTGGACCGAACCGTTGCCCCTCGCACTGCTTGGCGAGGAGTCTAGAACTAGAGTAGCCTGAGTGCCCGAGGAGAGAGTCGAACTCTCACGGGGTTGCCCCCGGGGGATTTTGAGTCCCCTGCGTCTGCCATTTCGCCACTCGGGCGCTCTTCTAGCCCTTCGGAGGAGCGATCCGCTCGGCGTCCCGCTGCTTGGCGAGCATGCGTTCCGCGAAGTCCAGCCGCTCCTCGACATCGGCGAGCCGTCGCTGCACGTCCTCGAGCGCGTCGAGCCGTGTCTGAACGTCTTCACTCCCGCCCACCCGCTTCTGCAAGTCTTCGACCGCCTGCGCCAAGTCGCGCCGGGATGCCCTGGGCCTGCCGAGCCGATCAGCCGGTCCGATCCGCCCCGCGAGCGCTTTCGCGATCGAGATGGCCAACATGATGAATCCCACGCCGACGGCCCACTCGGGGATGCCGAACATACGCCTCCTCGCGCGCGCCCCTAACTTAGCCGCCCCGCTGCGTGGACGGGACCCTCGCCATCCGCCGGCGGGTCGGCGCGTGAACTGCCCTCCGTGTGTCGGATGTCACAGTCCCAATCCACCGCCTGTCGACATGATATGGCACGCGCGACCACCGGGTGCGCGGACGCCCTGCAGTTCGCAAGTCGACCGTGGCTCGGAGAGCGCGCATGTTCAAGATGCGATACTGGGCCCGCGTGCGGGCCGGGATGGACTGTCCGCTGCGCCGCGGCGCGTGGTACCGCGTGGTGGAGCTCACGCCCGGCGAGACCGTTCTCGAGGTCAACAGCCGGTTGCTGCGCGTCCCGCGGACGTTCCTGCAAATCCTGCCGCTGCGCCCTCCTATGTGGTCCCTGGTCCGCCGCAGGCCCGACGACGCGGCCCCCGCGGCCCCCGCCGCCGAGGATCCGAAGTACGCCGTCTGCCCGAGCTGCTGCGAGCGCAGACCCGTGGTCGACTCGTCGCCCACCTTGCGCTGCCAACGCTGCGGCGCCGTGTTCGCGATCGCGTGGTCGGACTCTCTCTGGCGCGCCTTCGAAGTGCTGCCGGGCCGACCGGCGACCGGCGCGCTGGCGCGCGCCCGCGCGGTAGCGCTGCGCGCCCTGGCGACTGCGTTCGGTTTCCGACCGTGAACTGGTTGGTGAACACGCTCCATCGGGAACAAATAATAAAAGACGCTTGGACGCGACCTGCGGTAACGCGTCGACGGTAACGCGGGTGGTGTGACGTCAACGCGACACTCCCCACAAGACGACCAGAGTCCACCATGCCGCACGTGTCGCGGCGCGCGTGGCCCCCTTCCGCGAAGGGCACGCTACAAAACTGTGATCGTCCGCACGAAAACCGGGCTGCGTGACGACCCGATGGGTCAGCGTACGCCTCCCCCGCCGCTAGCGCGCGTGCTGCCCCGGTGGCCGGACCTGTGGCGCCGCCGCATCAGGGGGTCTTGCGCCTAGCCAGTCTGCGTGCTACTGCCCCCAAGCTATAGCGCCCAAGTTAGGGACGGCCGTGGGCGGCACGCTGGCGGCCTCATAGTACAGATATTGCGCCGGGGGGTGCGGAGGGGCTCTCCATGGGTCAACGGTTGCGCAGGCTGAACCCGACGAGTCACAAGCCCATCGACGTCGTGGTGACTCGCCTGGACGTAGGGCCGGCTGCTGTGCGTGCGTCGGCGGCGCTGCTCTCGGAGGCGGAGCGCGACAGAGCCGGTCGCTTTGCGTTCGACCGCGAGCGCCGCCGCTTCACGGTCGCGCGTGCGCGATTGCGCCAGTTGCTCGGCGCACGGTTGGGGGTGCCGCCTGACTCGGTCGAGCTGGCGTACGGGCACCGCGGCAAACCCGCGCTCGCGCGACGTTTCGCGGACTCGGACCTGCGGTTCAACCTATCGCACCACGATGACGTCGCCGTGTACGCCTTCGCACGGGGACGGGAGATCGGGATCGACGTGGAAGCCGTGCGAGTGGTCCCCGACGCCGACGCGATCGCGGCGTGGATGTTTTCCCGCCGGGAGAACGAGGCCTACCTCGCCCTCGAGCCGCGCGACCGGCCGCTGGGGTTCTTCACTTGCTGGACCCGCAAGGAAGCGTTCATCAAGGCGCTGGGCGACGGCCTCTCCCACGCGCTCGATCGCTTCGATGTTTCGCTTGCGCCGCATGAGCCGGCCCGGATTCTCCGCGTCGACAACACGACAGGCGACCACTGTGACTGGACGCTCTACAGCTTCGTGCCCGGGCCCGGCCTGATCGGCGCCATCGTGGTCCAGAAGGCCGTCCACGAGATGGCCGCTTCGGTGGGTCTCGAACGCAGCGTCGTGCACGCGCTGTCCCACGGCTCAAGCTCGGACGACACGTGAGCGCAACTGAAGCCGCCGGTGTCATGAAGCACCTCGTCCACCTCTCCAGGGATGGCCCGGGAGAGGCCTCCGCGCAATTCCGGATCGGGGTTCGTTCCGTCCCGTATTTGGCGGATCATGGTTTTCAGGACATGGTCGTGCTGCCCGGATCGTTCTACGTCGAGATGGCCCTGGCTGTCGATCGCGCGCTTTCCACGCGCGTCGCGGCACTCGTCCGCAGCGTGACGTTTCTGAATCCCATTATCCTCACGGCGGACGACACCATCGTACGGGTCGACGTGAGGGATCGCGGCGACGGTCGTGTGGCGTACGCCTTCTCCGAAGCAGCTGTCGGCGAGAATGGCCACGCCTCCCCCACCGCGCCCCGGTATGCTGCCCAGCTCGAGATCGAGCGGGACCCGACGACGGCTCCCACAGCGGGCACGGACGCGTTCTCCATCGAGGCCTTCCAAGCGCGGTCTCATGCCGTGATCGACGCGGAGCGGTTCTACAGGACACTGCGAGAGCATGGCAACCAATACGGGCCCAGCTTTCAGCGGGTCGCCTCGGTGTGGCGGGCGGGCGACCAATCCCTGGGAAAGCTTTCCGTCGCTCGCCGCGACGGCGAAACCGGCTCGCATCACGTGCACCCGAGCCTGCTGGACTCCGCCACTCAGTTGCTGGCGCTGTTCGGCCTGGAGCATGGGAAGACGTTCATCCTACGATCGATCGAGCGCATCGACGTACTGGACGTCGATTTCCCCGATACGCTGTGGGGTCACGCCGTGCTGCTGCGCGAGGGTGACGGTGACGGCCAGAGTCTCGTCGGCAACGTGCGGGTCCTCGGCCAGTCCGGCGAGCCGTACCTGGTGCTCTCGGGGGTCGCGTTCACCTTCCTGGATGCCGCTGAGACCGCCGATGACGCGACGGCCGCAACGCTCGCCGTCGCCGCGAATTTCACCGCCGATCCGGTGGAGGATTCACTGCGATTCTGGGCCGACCATTTCGGCGTTCCGATCCACCTCGAATTGGCGCCCTACAATCAGGTGTTTCAGCAGCTGTTGGACCCGGGAAGCGCGTTTCGCAGGAACCGCGACGGGGTCAACGTCATCCTGTTGGGCTTGGAGGAGTGGGCCGCGGATCGGCACGGGGTCCTCACGCTCAGCAAGGAACGGGCGGACCGATGCTTCGGGGATCGTGCGAGATACGTTCTGCCGAACGGCATGGAGATCGCGCATCTGAACGCGTATGAGACGGACTATGTCTACAAGGAGATCTTCGAGGATCAATGCTATCTGCGGCATGGCATCCGCTTGCCGGCCGGAGCCACGGTCGTGGATATCGGCGCCAATGTGGGGCTCTTCTCCCTGTTCGTGATGAGCCGCTGCAGTAACCCGAGGATTTACGCGTTCGAGCCGGCGCCGGTCGTGTACGACCTCTTGAAGGCGAACTGTGAGGCCTACGGATCGAATGTCCTGGCCGTGAACGCCGGCGTGTCGGACAAGCCCAGGACCGCCACGTTCACCTTCTATGAGAAATCGTCCGTCTTCTCCGGGTTTCATGCGGATGAAGCCGCGGACCGCGAGGCCATTCAAGCGGTCGTGCGCAACACGTTGAACAGCGAGGCCTCGGTCCCAGGTGAAGCGGTGGAGGGATATGTCGCCGAGCTCACGGCGGACAGGCTCCGTGGCACGACCCACGAGTGCCGGCTGACATCCGTGTCGGAGATCATGCGGGCGCACCGCATCGACAAGATCGACCTCCTCAAGGTCGAT
>DATHGL010000409.1:0-3337 GCA_035317625.1 Gemmatimonadales bacterium
CATTCCGCTGTACCACGTGTACACGCCGCGGGCCGTGCCGTTCGCCCGCTTCTTCTCGCACCTCTCGCATCCCGCGCCGGGACGGGGCTCGAGTGGCGTGCACGAATCCGGGTTCGGTCGTTGGGACCCAGCCACGCTGGCGCTGTCCAAGCGCGACGGGCTGATCCCGACCCTGATGGTAGTAGACGACACGTTCACCACGTACCGCGACCAGATGGCCGCCGTGATCGCGCAGGCCAAGGCGTGGGCGGCGGGCTCGTGATGACGTCGCGGGCATGATCTGGGAACAGCGTTGGCATCCGCTGCGGCGGGAGTGGGTGATCGTGTCTTCCCACCGCAACGAGCGACCGTGGCTGGGCGAGCGCGTGGCTGAACCGGCCCGCGCGCTGGCGCCAACCGCGTACGTGCCGGACTGTTACCTCTGTCCCGGAAACGCCCGCAGCTCGGGACAGCGGAACGATCGATACAGCGGTGTCTTCGTCTTCGACAACGACCACCCGTGCGTCGGCCCTGGCGCGCCCAGGGACCTCCCGGAGCCGGCGGGAATCTATCGGAACGAGCCCGCGAGCGGCTGCGCCCGCGTGGTTTGCTTCACCCCACGACACGATCTCACGCTGGCGCAACTGGTGGAGGCGGAGGTGCGAAGTCTCCTGGGGGTGCTCCAAGCGCAGTACCGCGAGCTGGGTGCGCGCGACGACGTGCGGCACGTCCTCGTCTTCGAGAACAAGGGCGAAGTGGTCGGCGTGAGCAACCCTCACCCGCATTGCCAGATCTACGCGACGAGTTTCGTGTTCAAGACCATCGAGCTCGAGGCGGAGGCGCAGGCGGCGCACCTGGCGGAGCACGGCCGGCCGCTGTTCCAGGACATCCTGGCCGCGGAGGAAGCGGACGGCCGGCGATGGCTCGTGCGGCGCGACCAGGCGGTGTCGTTCGTTCCGTATTTCGCCCGTTATCCGTACGAGACGTTCGTCGCGCCCCTGGCCACGCGCCCCAGCCTGGCGGATCTCGCGCCCTCCGAGCTCGCGGACCTCGCGGCCGTGCTGCGCGAGACCCTGATCCGGCTCGACAACCTGTGGCGCATGTCGTTTCCGTACGTGATGGTGCTGCACCAGGCCCCCACGGACGGAGCGCCCCATCCCGGCTTCCACTTCCACATCCAGATCCATCCGCCGCTGCGCAAGCCTGGCCTCCTCAAGTACCTCGCCGGTCCGGAGATCGGAGGCGGGAATTTCCTCAACGACACGGCCCCGGAGGAGAAGGCGGCCGAGCTGCGTGCAGTCTCAAGCGTGCACTACACGCAGGGAGACTGAGGTGGTGGGCGCCAAGAGCCTGCTCGAGCCGCTCCTTTCGATCCACGAGCGGATCCGCGCAGCCGTGGTCGACGCGTGCGCCTGGCAGGCGCCGGAGCAGCTCGCGGCCGTGGCCGGCGACGCCGGCGACACGATCTACGCCATCGACCGCGTGGGTGAGGATGCCTTCGTCCAGGGACTCACGGAGCTGGCGCGCGAGGAGCCGCTGTGTCTCGTGGGCGAGGGGTTCCCGGGACACTCGCTGGTACTGCCGCGGGGAGCCGTCGAGAGCGATTGCCGCTGGCGCCTCCTGGTCGATCCGATCGACGGCACCCGCGGACTCATGTTCCAGAAGCGCAGCGCCTGGATTCTCACCGGTGTGGCGCCAAACCGCGGTCCCGCTACTCGCTTGCGCGATATCGCGCTCGCGGTGCAGACCGAAATCCCGCTCGTCAAACAGCATCTGTCGGACCAGCTCTGGGCGATCCGCGGCCAGGGAGTCGAGGCTCGGCGCTTCAATCGACTGTCCGCCACGTATGCAGGCCTCGGGTTACGACCCTCGCGCGCCGAGACGATCGCGCATGGCTTCGCGACCGTCGTGCGTTTCTTCCCGGGAGCGCGCGATGTCCTCGCCGCCATCGACGATGACGTCGTGCAGGCACTGGTCCAGTCGGCGCCGGGGCGGGTGGCCTGCTTCGAGGATCAGTACGCGTCCACCGGGGGCGAGCTGTACGAGCTGATGGCGGGGCACGACCGTCTGGTCGCGGACCTCCGGCCGCTCGTCCAGTCGGTGCTCACGGCCCGGGGGCTGCCCCGGGGGCTGTGTTGCCACCCCTACGACCTGTGCACGATGCTCATCGCCGAGGAAGCGGGCGTGATCCTCGCCGATCCGGCGGGGGCGCCCGTGGACGCCCCGTTCGACGTGACCGCCGACGTGGCATGGGTCGGCTACGCGAACGAGCGCCTCCGCGCGCTGGTCGAACCCGTGCTGCAAGGAGCGCTGCGGCGACAAGGGCTGCTGCCCTCCCCCTCCGGTCAATGAGAGGCTTGTTCAAGCAGGTCCTTCGCTCGCGCGTGTGCCGCGCGCTCGCTCAGGATGACAGCGCCACGCGGCTTCGGTAGAAGGTAGAAGGAAGAAGGAGTGATGGAGCTCCTCGTGATTCCGCTGCGCCGCCTCTCCGACGTCCGTGCCGCGGGGAATCTGATCTGGTTTCAGCCTGCCCTCGACCGCCTGCGAGCCTTGCGAGGCGAGGGGGACCCCCGCCTGCGGGCATTCTTCTCGGCCGACTCCCCCCTCTACATCGCGCGGGCGCCGGGGCGACTCGACGTGATGGGCGGCATCGCGGACTACAGCGGCGCGCGCGTGCTCGAGCTGCCACTCGAATGCTCGACGGCGGCGCTCCTCCAACTACAGGATGCACCGCGCTGCGACGTCGCGACGCGCCGAGCGGGACAGTGGCACTTCTTCAGCGTCGATCTCCGTTCGCTCCTGGCGGACGGACCGCTTGGAACGCCGCTCGCGCTGGCGGCGTGGTTCGCGGCGCGTGAGGTGGACCGGTGGGCGGCGTACGTCGTGGGCATCGTGCAGCTGTGTCTGCAACGCGTGGCGCGAGAGGGCTCAGGCGCGCCCAGGGGCCTGCGATTGCTCATCGACTCGACGATCCCTGAGGGGAAAGGGGTCGCGTCGTCGGCGGCGCTCGAAGTCGCTACCGGCGCGGCCGTGGCCGCGACGTGCGGCATCGAGATGACCGCGGCGGAGCTGGCGGCGGCGTGCCAGGCCGTGGAGAACCGCGTGGTCGGCGCACCGTGCGGGATCATGGATCAGATGACCAGCGCCTGCGGCCAGCGCGACCGGCTGCTCGCCTTGCGTTGCCAGCCGGGCACGATCGAGGGGTACATCAAGATCCCGGCGGGCTTCCGGTTGTACGGTGTCGATTCCGGCATCCGCCACGCGATCTCGGGCACGGACTATGGCACGGTCCGGACTGCGGCGTTCATGGGATATCGCATGATCGCCGACGCAGCCGGATTCTCGGCGACGCGCCACG
>DATHGL010000410.1:0-6337 GCA_035317625.1 Gemmatimonadales bacterium
GCCAGCTTGGGGCACTTCTTCCCACCCAAGGAGGTCATCATGAAGCACCACTTGATGCTCACCGCCGTCGCCGCCGTGTGCGCTGTCGCTTTCGCCTCGCGGGCGAGCGCGCAGTCGGCCGCGACGCCATCGGCCGGTCCCATCGTCGTCCATGCGCCGGGCATCAGCTGGGCCGACGGCCCGCCATCCCTGCCCCGCGGGGCCCAGTTCGCGCTGCTCGAAGGCAACCCGGCCGAGGCCGTCCCGCTCACCTTGCGCCTCAAGTTCCCGCCAAACTATCGGGTCCCGCCGCACTGGCACGCCGTGCTCGAGCACGTGACCGTGCTCTCCGGGACGCTGAACGTCGGAATGGGCGAGCAGCCCACCTATTCGGGCGGCACGGCGCTTTCGGCCGGCAGTTACGCCGTGATGCCGCTGAAGATGGTCCACTACGCCTGGACCGGTAGCGACGGCGTCGTCTTCCAGCTCCACAGCGTCGGGCCCTGGAGCATCACCTACGTGAATCCGAAGGACGACCCGCGCCAGGCGCAACCGTGACCGACGTCGCACTGCTGCACGCCGAAGAGCAGGCCCCGCTCGAGGGAGTGATCAAGGGCGAGGTTCTGCGGATGTATCAGGAAGTGGCCGAGCACCCCGAAGGGGAGTTCCACTTTTACCACGGGCGTCAGGCGGCCGAGATGTTCGGCTACGAGCGCGAGTGGCTCGATCGCGCGCCGCCCGGCGCCGTGGCGTCGTTCGCCGGCGTCGGCAACCCACACCTGCGCAGCCGCCTCCAACCGGGGGAAGTGGTGCTGGACCTGGGCAGCGGGGCCGGACTCGACAGCATCATCGCCGGGTGGCAAGTGGGGCCGACGGGCCGGGTCATCGGCGTCGATCTGAACCCGACGATGTGTCGCAAGGCCGAGGCGCATGCCGCCGCTTCAGCCGTGCGGATGGCGTGCCACGAGGGGCAGATGGAGGACATTCCGCTGCCAGATGCGAGCGTAGACGTGGTGATCTCGAACGGCGTCATCAACCTGTCCTTCCGCAAGCGCACCGTGATCCGTGAGCTGTTCCGCGTCCTCAAGCCCGGCGGCCGGCTCTCGGTCACCGACATCGTGAGCGCGAAACAGCTCTCGCAGTCCATCGTCAACGATCCCAAGCTCTGGGCCAGCTGAATCGGCGGCGCTCTCCCGGAGGGAGAGGTGTTCGCACTGCTCGAGGACGCGGGGTTCAAGCGGGTGCGCTCGACGGTCGTCCCGGGCTTCGCGTTCCGGAAGGAATCGACGCGCGACGCGGCCGAAGGCTACGGCGTGAAGGCGGTGCTGTTCACGGCCCAGAGGCCCGCGACCTAGGCACGCTTCCCGATGACTGCGCCGACCATCTCCACCGAAGGCCTGCGGGAGCTGCTCGAGCGGGGCTCGCCGGTCACGGTGCTCGATGTGCGCCCCGCCGCCGAGTACGCAGAGTGGTCGATTCCCGGCAGCGTGCACGCCGACGCGTACGAGGCACTGCGGCGCGGCGACCCGACCGCCCTCGCGGACTTCCGCCCGACGAATGGCGACCGCGTCGTGACTGTGTGCGCTGCCGGGAAGACGAGCATGCTGGCTGCCGAGCGCTTGCGCGCGCGCGGCGTGGACGCGGTGTCGCTCGAGGGCGGGATGCGCGCCTGGAGCCTGGCCTGGAACATCGCCGAGCTTCCGTGCCCCGGGAGCACCACGCGGATCGTGCAGCTGCGCCGCACCGGGAAGGGCTGCCTCTCCTATCTGATCGGCTCAAACGGCGATGCCGCGGTGGTCGATGCGTCGCTCGATCCGCAGGTGTACCATCGCGTGGCCGACAAGCATGGCTGGCGTATCTGCACGGTCCTCGAAACGCACGTGCACGCCGACCACCTGTCCCGCGCCCGCGCTCTCGCAGCCGACACTGGAGCCAGACTCTGCCTTCCCGCGACGGACCGCGTCTCCTTCGAGTACGCGCCGCTCGAGGACGGCGACATCGTGCGCGTGGGATCCGCCGGGCTCCGGGCGCTGCACACGCCTGGCCATACGCCGGAGAGCGCCTGCTATCTGTTGAACGAGCGGGTCCTGTTCACCGGCGACACCCTGTTCCTAGCGGCCGTCGGCCGCCCGGACCTCGAGGCGTCAGCGGAGCAGGCGCGCCGCCGGGCTCACGTGCTCCACGCGTCGTTGCAGCGCCTGGTCGCATTATCTCCCGAAACTGTCGTCCTGCCTGCTCATACGAGCGAGCCGGTGTCGTTCGACGGCCAGCCCATCAGCGCGACGGTCGAGGAAGTCCAGGAGCGGACGTCGCTCCTGCGTGAGACCGAGGAAACGTTCGTGAGCCAGATCCTCACCCGGCTCCCGCCAACACCGCCGAACCATCACCGCATTGTCGCCCTGAACGAAGCCGGCACGTTGCCTGATGACCCCACCGAGCTGGAGGCAGGCGCCAATCGCTGCGCCGTTGCCTGAGACGCCGTCTCCCATCCGGCTCGGCCTCGGCGCCAACTGGCGTCAGTTCACGCTGCTCGTCGTCGTCAATGCCTTCGTCGGAGCGATGGTGGGGCTCGAGCGCACCGTCGTCCCCCTCATCGCCCAGGCGGACTTCGGGCTCGTGTCGAAGACCGTCGTCCTTTCCTTCCTCGTCAGCTTTGGTATCGTCAAAGCGCTCGCCAACCTCTTCGCCGGACAGCTCGCCGACCGGGTCGGACGCAAGCCGCTCCTCGTCGCGGGCTGGCTCGCGGGGCTCCCGGTGCCGCTGCTCATCATCTGGGCGCCGAGCTGGGGCTGGATCGTGTTCGCCAACGTCCTCCTCGGCGTCAACCAGGGGCTGTGCTGGTCCACCACGGTGATCATGAAGATCGATCTCGTGGGACCGGCGCGGCGCGGCCTGGCGATGGGGCTGAACGAGTTCGCGGGCTACGTCGCCGTATCGCTGTCGGCGCTGCTCACCGGCTACCTCGCCGCCGCGCACGGCCTGCGGCCGGCTCCCTTTTTTCCCGGAATCGCGTTCGCCGCTCTAGGCCTGGTCATTTCGGTGTCCGCCGTCCGAGAGACCCGCGGCCACGCGCGGGCCGAGTCACGTCAGCTCGGCGTCGATGCACCCCGCCTCGGCTTCGGCAGCGTTTTCCTGCTCACGAGCTGGCGGGACCGCGCACTATTCGCGGCGAGCCAGGCGGGTATGGTCAACAACGTTAACGACGGGGTGGTGTGGGGACTGATCCCTGTGTTTCTCGCGGCGCGCGGCGTCACGCTCGACCGCATCGGCGTGGTGACCGCGACCTATCCCCTGGTGTGGGGAATGGGCCAGCTCGCCACGGGCGCGCTGAGCGACCGCTGGGGACGCAAGTGGATGATCGTTACCGGGATGTGGGTGCAGGCGGTGGGCATCACGGCGTTCGTCGTCGGCCGCTCCTTCTCGTCGTGGATGGCCGGCGCCATACTCTTGGGGATCGGGACCGCCCTGGTCTACCCCACGCTCCTCGCCGCGGTGTCGGACGTCGCGCACCCCGACTGGCGAGCGAGCGCAGTGGGAGTTTACCGGCTCTGGCGCGATTCGGGTTACGCAGTAGGGGCGATCAGCGCGGGGCTTCTGGCGGACGCGTTCACCATGCCCGTCGCCGTCGGCGCGATCGCAGCGCTGACATTCGTCTCGGGAGTGGTCGTGGCCGCAGTCATGTACGAGACCCTGCCGGATCGATTGAAGGGCTCGCGTATCATGGCGTTCAGGCCGTAGGGGGCGGCTCCGCCTGCCACGCTTCGAGCCCTTCTCGCGTGATGAGTGGGACCATGGCCAGAGCCGCAACCGGATCGGCCCACCACCAGCCGAGCACCGCGTTCAAGCCCAGACCGAGCAGAGTCGTCGCCGAGAGCCAGGCGCAGACGATAGTCTCGTGCGCGTCGGCACGGAGCGCCCGGCTCCCGAGGCTGGACGCCACGCCAAGCTTCGCGCGGGCGAGGAGGGGCATCACGATCAGAGAGAACGCCGTGAGCACAATGCCGACCAGGCTGGACTCAGGACGGGTGGCCGTGAGGAGGAGCCTAGCCGAATCGGTGACGATGTAGACTCCGAGCGCCAGCAGCAGGAACCCAGCTCCCCGCGAAGCCCTGCGCTCCACGGTCGGCCCCAAGGGCGACGAACCTAACTCAGCCCGGAGGCGCCACCACAGCAAAGCGCCGCTCGTTACCTCGATGACCGAGTCGACTCCAAATCCCGTCAGGGCAACGGAGCCAGCTGCAACGCCAGCCGCGATTGCTACCAGCCCCTCGAGGGCGTTGTAGCCAACGGTCACTCCCTCGAGCGCGATCCCCCGACGAAGCAACGCGACACGGTCCGGGCTAGCGTCCAACCGCGCGACCGGAATTTGGGGACGGTGAGAAGGCTGCGGGCATGAGGTTGCAATCTAGGCCGCAGCGCGTAGCATGTCACGGAACGCATGAAACGCTCTGCAGCCCTGCTCGTCGCAGCCGCCTTGGCGTGCGCCTCGGCGCCCGCCGTCCGCCCCGGCGTCGAGGTCTTCGTCGAGCACCTGCCCGCGTTCGTGCGCGGCAAGCGTCTGGGGCTCATCACGAACCAGTCCGGCATCGATCGCCAGCGACGCAGCACGATCGACTTGCTGCGCGGCATGCCGGACCTGACGCTGGTCGCGCTCTACTCGCCGGAGCACGGCATCCGCGGGGTCGCGGAGACGCGTGTCGCCTCGAGCATCGACGAGAAGACCGGGGTGCCGATCCATTCGCTCTACGGCGACACCAATAAGCCGACACCGCAAATGCTCGAGGGCATCGACGTCCTGGTCTACGATATCCAGGATTTGGGCGTCCGGCAGTACACGTATGAGTCCACGCTCGCGCTGGCGCTGCAAGCCGCGGCCGAGAAGGGCATTCCTATCGTCGTGCTGGACCGGCCGAACCCCGTCACCGGAACCATCCTAGAGGGCAACATCCTCGAGCCGACCTACGAGTCGTTCATCGGAATCTATCCGGTCCTGTCGCGCCACGGCATGACGGTGGGCGAGCTGGCCAAGATGTACAACGCGGAGCAGCGGATAGGCGCCGACCTGACCGTCGTGCCGGTCGAGGGCTGGCGCCGCGACATGTGGTGGGACCAGACGGGATTGCCGTGGGTGAACCCATCGCCGAACATCCGGCGGCTCGAGGCCGCCATCCACTACCCCGGCACGGTGTTCTTCGAAGCGACGAACCTGTCGGAGGGGCGTGGCACGGATCTGCCGTTCGAGCAGATCGGCGCGCCCTGGCTCAGGAACACCGAGGTCGCCGCGGCCATGAACGCGAGGAACCTGCCCGGCATCCGCTTCGAAGCCGTCGAGTTCCCGACGACGGAGACAGCGCGCAAGTATCCCGGCCAGATACTGAAGGGTGTGCGCTTTACCGTGACGGACCGCGCATCGTACCGGCCGCTGGCGACCTCGCTCCTGATGATCGACCTGATCCGGCGGCTCCACCCGGATCAATTCCAGTGGGGCGCGATCGAGCGGCACGGCGGCACTTCGCGGCTGCGTCAGGCGATCGAGGGAAGCACGCTACCGGAGCTGCTGAGGGAGTGGGAGCGCGATCAGGCAACGTTCCGGAAGAAGCGGGCCCCGTACCTGATCTACCGGTGAACATCCTGCTTGGTGGCCTGCTCGCCGTCGCCGCTGCGGACACGCTCTGGCTTCAAAACGATCGACTACGGCTCGGTTTCGACCCGAGCAACGGCTCACTGCTCGACCTCACGGACCGTGCGAGCGGTCAGTCCTTCGTCGACGGGCGACGCGCCACCGCTATCTGGCGGCTCGACCGGCTCGGCCCGGGCGACTTGAGGGTCGTCCCGAGCTCCGCGCGCAGCTTCACCTGGCACGAGGTGGCCGGTGAGCCGCAGGGGCTGGCGCTGGTCTGGGGTGACTTCGGGCTGAGCGAGGCGCCCGGGCTGCGTGTCACAGCCACGGTCCGGCTGCTCGGGGACTCGGCACTGTCGGGGTGGCGGATCGTCGTCGACTCGCCGGGCGCACTCGCGATCGAACAGGTGCGCTTCCCCCGGCTCGCCGCCATACCGCCGCTGGGCGGCGGCGAAGAGCTCGCGGTGCCCCGCTGGATGGGCGCGCTGGCGCGCGACCCGGCCACGCTGCTCGCGGGACCGGACGGGAAGGGTCGCCGCCTCGAGTGGGCGTATCCGGGCACGCTGTCGCTCCAGGTGATGGCGTTGTACCGGCGCGGCGGCGCCGGACTGTACGCCGCCGCCGACGACACCCTTGCCTACCGCAAGACGTTCGCCGTGTGGGGCGATTCGGACGGGTCGCGCGGCCTGGAGCTGATCCACCCGCTCGAGAACCCGGCGAGCCCGAGGACTGAATGGA
>DATHGL010000411.1:0-10963 GCA_035317625.1 Gemmatimonadales bacterium
CGAGGACCTGCGGCGCTACATCCTCTAGGCCGCTGCCTTGTCCCGGCATTCCGGCGCGCGTAGAATTAGCAGCCTCAACCTGTCATTTTGACTCGCCTCCCAGGGAATCCATGGCTCCCGCCTCCCCCAAGCGCGATTTTCTCGCCGTCACCGACCTCACCCGGGACGAGCTGGTGCGGCTGTTCGACCTGGCCCAGCGCATGAAATCCGGCGCCTATCGGGACGCCCCGCTCGCCGGCAAGACGCTGGCGATGATCTTCGCCAAGTCGAGCACCCGGACCCGGGTCTCCTTCGAGGTCGGCACCTACCAGCTCGGCGGGCACGCGCTGTTCCTCTCGTCCCGCGACATCCAGATCGGGCGGGGGGAGCCGATCCCCGACACGGCGCGGGTGCTGTCGCGCTACGTGGACGGGATCATGATCCGCACCTTCGACCACGCGGAGGTGGAGCAGCTGGCGCGCCACGCCACGGTCCCCGTCGTGAACGGGCTCACCGACCTGTCGCACCCCTGTCAGGTGCTCGCCGACCTGTTCACGGTGCGCGAGGCGCTGGGCACGTGGGAGGGGAAGCGGATCGCCTGGGTGGGCGACGGCAACAACATGGCGAACAGCTGGATCGAAGCGGCGCAGGTGCTCGGCTTCGAGCTGCGGCTCGCGTGCCCCGAGGGCTACGAGCCGAACCGCGCCATCTTCGAGCGCGCCCAGGCGGCCGGCGCCTGCCTCTCCATCACGGAAGTGCCCGAGGACGCGGTGGCAGGCGCCCACGTGGTGAACACCGACGTGTGGGCGTCGATGGGGCAGGAGGAGGAGGCCGAGGCGCGCCGCAACGCGTTCCGCGGTTACACCGTCGACCCTGAGCTGATGAAGCTCGCCGACGCGAAGGCCATCTTCCTGCACTGCCTCCCCGCCCATCGCGGCGAGGAGGTCGCGGCCGCGGTGATCGAGGGCCCGCAGTCGCGCGTGTGGGACGAGGCGGAGAACCGGCTGCACGTCCAGAAGGCCCTCCTCGCCACACTAATGGGTTAGGGTGGGTTAACCCCGGGGCGGCGCCCCGGGGTTCATCGGAGCGAGCACATTCATGGAGAGTCCCAAGCGCACGCCGCTGTACAAGATCCACGTCGCGCTCGGCGCGAAGCTGGTGCCGTTCGGCGGCTACGAGATGCCCGTCAGCTATCCGGCGGGGATCGCCGCGGAGCACCGCGCCGTGCGCGAGCGCGTGGGCGTGTTCGACGTCTCGCACATGGGGGAATTCGAGGTCTCGGGTCCCGACCGCAACGCCTTCGTGCAACGGGTGACGTGCAACGATGTCGGGGCACTGCGCCCCGGGCAGGCTCAGTATTCGGCGATTCTGACCGAACAAGGCACGTTCGTGGACGATTGTCTGGTGTACCGCTTCGACGACCGGCTGATGCTGGTGGTGAACGCCGCGACCAGCGCGACCGACTGGGCGCACATCGTGGCGCAGAAGCGGGGCGCGAACGTGCGGCTGCGCGACATCTCGGACGAGACGGGGCTGCTCGCGGTGCAGGGTCCCGGGGCCGAGGCGCTGCTCGCGCCGCTCACCGAGGTGGAGGTCGCGCTGATCCCGTACTACCACTTCGCCCAGGGGAAGGTGGCCGCCGTGCAGTGCTTCATCTCCCGCACCGGCTACACGGGGGAAGACGGGTTCGAGCTGTATGCCCGCGCGGGAGACGTGGAGCAGCTGTGGCAGGCGCTGGTGGGCCCTGGCCGCGCCGAGCCGTGCGGGCTGGGCGCGCGCGACACACTGCGCCTCGAGGCGGGGTACCCGCTGTACGGCAGCGACATCGACGCCACGGTCACGCCGTACGAGGCGGGACTCGGCTGGATCGTGAAGCTCGAGAAGGGCGCGGACTTCATCGGGCTCGCCGCGCTCAAGCGGCAGAAGCTCGCCGGCGTGCCACGCCGGCTCGTGGGTTTCACGGTGACCGAGCCCAAGGTCGTGGCCCGGCACGGGCACGACGTGTACGTGGACGGCGCCAAGGTGGACGTGGTGCGGAGCGGCACGGTGACGCCGACGGCGAACCGCGCGATCGGGATGACCTATCTCCCGGCCGGAGCGGCCAAGCCGGGCACCGGCTTCACGATCGACGTGCGCGGCAAGCGGGCGCCGGCGGAGGTGGTTGGGATGCCCTTTGTACCGAGGAGAACGAAGAAGTAGACGGTGGAGGTTGGTGGAGGATGGAAGAGGATGGTGGAGGTTGATGCGGATCGGGATTCTGACTGTCAGTGACCTTGGTGCCATGGGCCAGCGCGCCGATACGTCGGGCGACGCCATTTTCGAGTGGGCCGGCCGGCACGGCTACGAGGTGGCGGTGCGGAGCGTGGTGCCCGACGAAACCGACCGGATCGCGGGGAAGCTGGTGCGCTGGGCGGACTCGGGGGAGGTGGACGTGATCCTCACCACCGGAGGCACGGGGCTGACCCAGCGCGATGTGACGCCCGAGGCGACGCAGGCGGTGGTCGAGCGGCTGGCGCCGGGGATCGCGGAGGCGTTGCGCAGCACCGCGGCGCCCGCGTTCCCCCGCGCCTGGCTCTCACGCGGCCTGGCGGGCACGCGCGGCAAGACGCTGATCGTCAACCTCCCCGGGTCGACCGGTGGTGTCGCGGATGGATTGGCCGTGCTGGACCTCTTCCTGAGTCACGCCGTAGACCTCGTGACCGGGGAGCGCACGGCGCATGGTTGAACTCTTGCGACTTGCGCCTTGCGCCATGCGACTGAGTTATGGCTGACCGCATCCTCGTCACCACCGACGACCTGGAGCACGCCGTCCGCGCCAACGCGGCGCTCGAGGCGGCGGGGTTCCACACGACGCTGGCGTCGTCGCTCGACGAGGCGCGCCAGGCGATGCGCCGCGACCCGCCTCCGGACTGCGTGGTGGTGACGGGCGGGCTGCACGAGTCGGGCGCCGCCCAGCTGCTCACCCTCGCGCGCGACCGCTCGATCTCGACGCTCGGCCTGGTCGAGCAGACCGAGCCCGACGCCCCGGGGCTGGCCCGCCGGCTCGGCCTCACCGGCTACCTCGAGAAGCCGGCCGACCCCGCCGAAGTGACGGCCACGGTCCGCCGGCTCATCGAGCGCCGCAAGCTGCAGCAGCGCACCGGCATCATCGGCGAATCGCCCGCCATCCAGGAAGTCCTCGTCAAGATCGAGCAGATGGCGCCGGTCAGCTCCACGGTGCTGATCGAGGGGGAGTCGGGCACCGGCAAGGAGCTGGTGGCGCGCGGCATCCACGACCTGTCGCCCCGGCGCAGCAAGCCGTTCATCGCGGTGAACTGCGCCGCGATTCCCGACACCCTGCTCGAGAGCGAGCTGTTCGGCCACGAGAAAGGCGCCTTCACCGGCGCAGCCGAGCGGCGGCTGGGGCGGTTCGAGCTGGCCGACGGCGGCACCATCTTCCTCGACGAGGTGGGGGAGTGTCCGCCCGCCACGCAGGTCAAGCTGCTGCGGGTGCTCGAGGACCGGACCTTCTTCCGGGTGGGTGGGACGCAGGCGATCAAGGTCGACGTGCGGGTCACTACCGCGACCAACAAGTCGCTCAAGGAAGAAGTCGCCCTCGGCCGGTTCCGCGACGACCTGTTCTATCGGCTGAACGTGCTCGCCATCTACCTGCCGCCGTTGCGCGAGCGCAAGAGCGACATCCCGCTGCTGGTGCGCCGCTTCATCGCCGAATTCGCCGCCCAGCACGAGCGCGCGTTCCGCGGCATCACGCCCGAGGCGCTCCAGATCCTGGTGGACGCCGACTGGCCCGGCAACATCCGCCAGCTCCGGAACCTGATCGAGTCGATGGTGGTGCTCGCGCCCGAAGGGGAGATCCGCGCCAGCGACATCCCGCGCGACATTCGCGAGCCGCGGGGGCGCGGCCTGCCGATGCGCATCGGGGGGGGCGCGACGCGCGACGTACCGGGACAGGAGTTGACGTTCATCCTGCACAGTCTTGTGGACCTCAAGTTACAGGTCGAAGAGCTGCGGCGACGGTTGGACCACGGACCCCAGCGCGTCGAGGTCATCGAGGTCGGCCCGGGATCTACACTTACTGCCGGGACGCCGGTCGAGACCGGGTCGTCGCCGGCCGAGGGCGAGGTGGTGTACCGGCCCGGCATGACAATGGCAGATGTGGAACGGGCTGCGATCGAAGCGGCGCTGCGCGACACCAAGGGCAATCGGCGCCATGCGGCCGAAGTCCTGGGGATCGGGGAGCGCACGCTGTACCGCAAGCTCAAGGAATACGCCCTAGCGTAAATTACGTTCTGCCAAAGGGTTGTCCCGCGTGGCGCCATTGACAGGCAGGGTGGAGGGGGCCATGTTACGGCGCTCTTGTGGCATCTCTTTGAGAGGGCCGCACCGCCCCAGCCGGCTGTCCCGTGGACTTTAGGATCAATCCCGACTCGTGCGTCGCCTGCATGGCGTGCGTACGGGTGTGTCCCGCCGACGCCGTGGCCGTCGAGGGGGCGCAGGTGCGCATCGTGGACGAGGCGTGCACCCGCTGCGGGCTGTGCGTCCCCGCCTGCCCGCACGACGCGATCGACGCCTTCGGCGACGTGTCGCGCGCGCAGGAGCTGGCGGGCTCGGGCCGGGCCGCCCTGATCCTGTCGGTCGAGTGCGCCGTGTACTTCTTTCCCGCGACTCCCGAGCAAGTGGTGAACGCCTGCTACGCCACGGGCTTCCGCACGGTGCATCGCGGCGTCCTGGGCGACGAGCTGGTGGCGCGGGAGTATCAGGCGCTCTGGGCGGACGAGGGCTGGGGCACGATGATCCGCAGCACCTGCCCGGTGATCGTCGAAACGGTGCGCACACAGTATCCCGAGCTGATCCCCTACCTGGCCCCGGTGGCGACGCCGATCGCGGCGGAGGCGCGCTACTTGAAGGGCCTGTACGGCGCCACGACGCCGGTCGTGTACGCCGGCGTGTGTCTCACCGAGGGCGGGCACGACGTGGACGCCGCGATCACGTTCGCAGAGCTGGAAGGGCTGTTCGAGCGGGGCGGCGTCGTGGTGGCGGAGCAGGCGGGGACCTTCAGCCGCATCCCCGAGGAGCGGCGGCGCCACTTGAGCATGGCGGGCGGGCTGCCGCTCGAGCTGTTGCTCGAGGAGACCCAGGCGAGCCGGCGGTTCCGCAAGGTGCGCGGGCTCGGCGGGCTGGGGGCGATCGCCCGCGCGGTGGCGGTCGATCGCCTCGACGTGGGCTTCGTCGACATATTGCCGTGCGAAGGGTGCCTCGATCATCCGCTGCTGGGCCCGCGCGACGAGCTGTTCCGCCGGCGCGAGATGGTGGCCGCGACCGAGCCGGCGCGGGCGCGGGGGCCGGTGGTGGATGAAACGGTGGCGCGGCAGGTGCGCGTCGTCGAGGCGTTCCCGGTGCACACCAACGGCCAGCGTCCGCCGGCCGAGGCGGTGGACGGAATCCTCGGCGAGATCGGCCTCGCGCCGAACGGCCACCCGTGGGACTGCGGCGCGTGCGGCTATCGGACCTGCCGCGCCTTCGCCAACGCGGCGGCCGTCGGGCGCACGACGCTCAAGTCATGCCCCCCGTATCTCGACAAGCTGGCCAAGCAGGCGCAGCTTCAGGCCGCCGTGGACGGGCTCACCGGCCTCGCGACGTACCGGGTGTTGCGTGACCGCCTTGCCACGGAGGTGGCCCGGAGCGACCGAACCAGCGACCCGTTCGCGGTGCTGTTCGTGGACCTGGACCACTTCAAGCAGGTGAATGACCAATTCGGCCACGAGGCTGGGAACGACGTGCTGCGCGGCGCGGCCAAGGAGTGTGGGGCCCATATCCGCACCACCGACCTGGCGGCGCGCTACGGCGGCGACGAGTTCGTGCTGGTGCTGGTGCGCACCGGGGTGGAGGGGGCACTGAGCGTGGCGGGCAAGGTGCGCAGCACCGTGGAAGCGATGGGGCTGCGGCTCGGGTACCCCCAGGGACTGGTGACGGTGAGCATCGGGGTGGCGGAGTTCGTGCCGGGGAAGGATCCCGCGACGGAAGACGTGTTGGTGGCGGCCGACCGCGCGCTGTATCGCGCCAAGGCTCTGGGACGGAACCAGGTGGCGACGGGAGACGCGTGAACACGTGAATACCAACCCGGTCGAGACGCCGGAGACCCCGGGCGAGCGCGGGGCGCTGCCGCTCACTCCCGCGGGGGGCCAGGCGCCCGATCCGTGGGGCGTGAAGCGCGCCGAGAACCTGATCACGAGCCTCACCGGCATCCTGTCGGCGCGGGTGATGGTCACCCCGCTGGGCGAGGTGAGCGAGATCCACGTGCTCACCAGCAACGAGGTGCAGGCGAAGCAGGTGGTGCGGAACATCGAGTCGGCGCTGATGGCGCACCTCGGCATGAAGATCGACCACCGCAAGATCAGCGTGGCGCAGACGGCGGACGTGCGGCCGATCGAGCAGCTGCAGCAGGAGGCGGTGCGCACCCGCGCCAAGAAGCGCGTGGTGGTGTTCCAGGGCCTCGAGGTACGGCCGGCGGAGCGGGCGCAGCGGGTGGTGGTGCGGGTGCGGCTGGCGTTCGAGGGGCGGTCGGCGGAGGCGGAGGAGCAGGGGACCGACACGGTACGGAACCGGGTGGAGGCGGCGGCGCGGGCGGCGTCGCAGTGCTTGGACGAGCTGTTGCCCGACAACTCGGTGGCGCTCGAGGGCGCCACGATCATCGTAGCGTTCGACCGCAAGTTCGTGCTGGTGGCGGTGCACGGGTTGGGGGGTCGGGAGGCGCAGCTGCTCACGGGGACGTGCGAGATCCGGGAGAGCACGGAGCGGGCGGCGGTGCTGGCGGTGTTGGATGCGACCAACAGGTGGACCGACGCGCGGCGCTGACGGCGCCGGGAAGCAAGGCCTACAACGGTGTAGGTCACTCGCCAATGCATCCACTGAGCTAAGTCGTTAGATGTAAGTCGTTGTCGTATAATCTCTTAAATCATTCACCCTGAATATGTTGCGCCGACTCAACATTGGGGGTTGCATAGTTCCCATTTTGGTGCTATTAGAGGTTCTGTGAGTTTGACGACATCCAAGCGGTATTGGGGCACGCAGCGCGTGGCGCGCGTCTGTCAGGTCTCCCCTGCGACGGTAGCGAACTGGATCGACCAGGGGCTACTGAAGGGGCACAAGACACCGACGGGGCGGCGGCGTGTCGACGCGGACGACCTCACGGCGTTTTTGCGGGCGCACGAGATGGCGGTGCCGACGGAGCTGGATACGGGCAGCGGGCCCGCGATGGTGGTGGTGGTGGACGACGATCCCGGCTATCTGAAGGCGTTGGTGCTGACGATCGAGCGGTCCGATTTGGACGTGGAGGTGGTGGAGGCGGCGACGGGGGTGGACGGGCTGCTGGAGATCGGGCGGGTGCAGCCGTCGCTGATCGTGCTCGACTACAGTTTGCCGGACCTGAACGCGCCGGAAGTGATCCGCCGGCTGCTCGAGCCGGGGCGCCGGCTGGACGCCGAGGTGATGGTGGTGACGGGGGGGATGCCGGAGGCGGCGGGGCAGGAGCTGCGGCGGATGGGCGTGAAGGTCATCCTGGACAAGGCGGACGGCATGCCGGCCGTGGTGGATGCGATGCGGCAGGCGTTGCAACGGCGCAAGGCCGCCTGACGGTTTCACAACGGAATTTTCGGTTTTTCGGGCGGCGTCGGGAGCAGTGGCACCGGCGAGCTCAATAGAGACACTTTGGACAAAAGGGGCCCCTGGTCACCGCTACCTGAGCGGAGCTGAGCGAAAAGTAGACGAGCGAAGCGTCGGGTACGCCATAGCGAGGCGTGCCACTCCTGGTGGGTCGACACTGACTCGCAGTCTCTTGAAGGGGGTGACGCCAAATGTTGCATTTGCTCGCAGTACTTTTTGCGGCTTTTGCGAAGTTGTTTTTCGCGAACGGCACGGTGTCGTGGTAGTGACCAATGGGGCCCTTCCCTTACTTAGCTAACAAACAGATTCTGGATGACTGAACCGCTCAGACGGAGGCTGCAGCAAGCGCTGATCTATGCCTATATCAGCGCTGTGTCTGTTGCGACATTATGCCTCCTGGCATTGCGAGAGTGGGATATCCCCGCCCCGTTCCCGTCCAAGTTTTGGAATGCGATCGCTGCCTTTGTGATTCTCGGGATCATAAGCGAGTCGTTCTCGTTTACGATCCCCGTGGCGAACGTGAGGACCTCAGTGTCCTTCGTTCCATTCATTGCATCGGTAGCCCTATTTCAACATCCCTGGCCCATGTTGATCGGGGGACTCACAGCGTTAGTCGCTGACACTTTCGTTCGCCACAAGCCTCTGATTCGGGTTTGGTTCAATACGGCCCAGTTTATGCTCGCCTCGGGCCTTGGTGCGTTGGTCTATACCGCTCTAGGTGGGTCGGTCAGCCTGGAGAGGTTCGGGTTTTTGGTGCTCCCGTTCGCGTGTCTCGTCATAGTTTACTTCCTGGTCAATCACGGTAGCGTTGCATTGGCCGTCTCACTGAGCAGCGGCGTGTCGGTCCGCGAGGCTTGGGACAGAATTGGCAAGGACGCGCTCGCAACTGACCTTCTGTCTAGTACACTGGCCGTTCTGTTGGTCTTCCTCTATGTAAAGCTCCAGTTACTCGGATTAGCGATCCTCGTATTCCCACTGTTTCTCGTACGCCAGCTGTACCAGATGAACTTTCAGATGCAGCTTGAATTGGAGGAGAAGCTTGAGCTGATGGTCAAGGCGATGGAGGCAAGGGATCCTTATACCTCAGGTCATTCCCTTAGGGTCTCGGAGTACGCCTTAGCGATCGCGCGCGCATTGAGGCTGTCGGCGAACGATGTGGATGATATCCAGCGCGCCGCGCTCCTTCATGATGTTGGCAAGATCTATGAAGAGTTCGCACCCTTGCTACGCAAACAGGGCAAGCTGACTCCTGAAGAGCGGATGACGATGCGGACTCACGTAACTCGAAGTGCGCAGCTCGTCGACACTGCCACTAGGCTTCGTGGATCAGTACAAGCCATGATTCGGCACCATCACGAGAATTTCGATGGATCGGGCTACCCTGATGGGCTAGCGGGTGAAGAGATTCCGGTAGGTGCGCGAATCATCATGATCGCTGACACTATCGACGCGATGACGACGGACCGCCCGTACCGGCGGGCCATGACCTTGGCAGTAGCGGTTGAGGAGCTCGAGAACTATGCCGGTCGTCAGTTTGACCCACAGCTGGTGCGCTTAGTCGCCGACTCGACTGCGATTCGCAGGCTCCTCGGAGGAGAGCCGCGCGGCGAAGAACTCGCACAAACGGGGAGTCGGACGACGAGGTCCAGCTGGCGACAGCGGGTAACCATGTAGTCTGCCCAGAGCCCCAGTCCGAGACGCCATCATTTGTCCTGATTACGCCAAGAATCCCTGCGCAACGAGAATCGCGCGCAGACCGGCAGCACCGAGCTTGTCGAGTAGTCTCAAGCCCGCTGCACTCTCATCCGTCTGACGGCCGAGCGAAAGAATATCAAGCCACGCGCTGCATGCACTGACGTCCGCGTAGTAGATCGGGTGCCGGCCCCGATACTTCGCCAGGCACTGACGTGTCAGCAGGCGGGCCGACGTTGGACCGTCTACATGTAGGGCCCTATGGATTCTCAGCTTGTCGAACAGTCCCGCATGCGGCACTGCTCTCTCTTTCCCCCGCGCGAGCCGCTCCGCCGCCTCAGTCAATTGCAGCGCCAGGGCAACATCCCGAATCTCGAGGGCGAGGCTCGCATAACCCAAGAGGAATTCCATGTTAGCGAACCAACTGCGCCCGCCACTGCTCGCGTCTTGAGCTGCAGTTATCGATCGTAGCGCAGCCTCTCGCTGACCATTCATAAGGAGAGCTGCAGCAAGGTTCAGGTGAATGCCAACCAGTCGAGGGCTCAAAGCGCGCGCACCTATCGAGACAGCGAGTTCGCCGAACCTGACTGCCGAGCCGAAGTCTCCGTGATGAAGCTTCGCTACACAGAGGTTGGACGCGATGATTGCTGACCTGAGGTCGTCTCCGATCTTAGTACTGAGATTCAAGGCCTTGTCGTAAGCTTGGTAGGCAGTCTCGAATTCGCCCTGTCCCTGCTTGCAAGTTCCCAACGCTGTGTATGCGAGCGACAGGCCAAGCGGGTCTTGCCGGAGACTAAAGGTTGTGATCGCTGTCTCCAACCCGCTGGCCGCTGCGGCGAGTTCAAAGAAGAAGTAATCGCAATACGCCTTCGCATATAGGAGGGTAGGTGGCACCTCAGGGCCCAGCTGTGAGATCGCGCCTTGAGTTTCCTCCCGCACTACACCGACTCTACCTTCATCCCCGGTATTGGCGCCCGATCGAGCGCACTCGAACAACGCGTTCCCGATGAGCTCAAGGTCCCCGGCTTCGCGCGCCGCGGTGAGTGCTTGGTCAGCAGCCTCACAGTAGCCGAGTCCCGGCTCCTGGTTCAGGAGATACTCCACAGTCGCCTGCATCCGAGACGTGAGCGCCTTGTCACGGGCGGACAATGCGCTGTCCTGTTGTAGAAGAGTCAGGACGGGCGCCGCAGCGCTGGCCTTTGATTGACCGACGAGAGCCCTGGCAAGAAGCAGGCGCAGGGGTCGTACCGAGGTTCCGTCGGAACGTTCTTGAAGGAGGACAGATAAAATCTGCTCCGCTTCCGAGAGGGCGCCGGCATTCATTGCGGCCTCGGCACCTTGCAGGGCGCTCGACACCGCACGAAAGGGATCGGCTCCTCGTAGGAAATGCCACGCGACCTCGAGTCTCCACGGTCGTCCGTCATCCTCGAGTCGTCCCCCCAGCACCTCTGCCACCCCCCGATGCAGGTGCTGCCTCGCCGGTCCCGCCACCGCATAGTACGCTTGGGCACGGATCAGCTCATTCCGGAACTCGAGCCCACCATGCACCTCGCGGAGAATGCCCTCCTCCTTCAGCCTCGACAGCGCCTCTCCCGCCGCCGCAGGGGAGAGCTCCACCACCTCGTACAAG